>JANNVG010000158.1:0-1659 GCA_031414395.1 Fimbriiglobus sp. | reverse complement strand
TGCGGCTCGCCGACTTCACCCCTGGCTAACATCGGCCGCCGCTCCGCGGCTCCTCCTTCCCCCGCAGGCATTCTTTTCCCGAAGGTCAGTCACATCGGTCGCCGCTCCGCAGCGTGGGGCCAACCCCTCACACCCGCCGCTCGCCCCGCCCACTCACTCACTTGAACAGCTTCAGGATGTTGTGCAGCTTGTCCGCGCCGAGGCGGTCGTACAGGTCCTTCACCGCCATCACGTCTTGCAGGTCCACCGGCCCGCTCGGGCCGCCGGCGCCGCCCCCGCCCCCGCCGCCCCGCTTCGCGCCCCCGCCCCGCTTCTTGTTGATGATCGACTTGTACGAGGCCGCGATCGAGTACTTCAATTCCTCCCCGAACTTCTCCTTCACATACGCCTGAATCTCCTTCGGGCCGGCGTCGCCGAGGGCGTCCATCGCCGCCTCCACCATCCGCGTTTTGTTCGGCTTGTTCGCGTCCGCCGCCTTCGCCTTCGCCATGACATCGCCTCCGTCGGGGTGTTGAAACCGTGTTGAATGGGCGCCGCGGCCGTCCGTGCGGCGGGTATACATGATGTTAGTTGACGGATGAAATGTCGGCCGGGTGAACTGTCAAATTTATGGTGACTATTCGGACGGCGTCGGCGTTACAGGTTGAACTCGTGCGGTGTGTCATGCCAATTAAACAGTGCGAACAATGCCGCCGCGATTATGCCGCACTCCGCTTGTCGGCTGTCGCACGCGCGTATAACGGTGGGCACGCGAACCCCCTTCGGAGGTGGTGCACATGCCACGCATCGCGGCGACGGACCGGCGGGCCGCCCAGTTCGTCCAGCTTCGCCTTCCGCTTCTTCCAGGCTTTGGCTTCGAGCAACTCGCTGCTCTCGCCCGCTTCGGCGCTCAGGCCGGTTAGCACTTCCACCCCCAGGCGGATCACAGCCCGCGGGCCTTCGCGCCGCACGTCAGCAGGTGCCGCCCCTTCGGGCAGAACGCCACCGACCGGATGGCGTCCCGCTCGCCGTCCACCGCGTGTTCGAGCGGCTCGCACACCTTCTCCCCGGTGGCCGACAGGATGCCGTCCGAGTTCGGCGGAGTGAATTCGGCCAACCGGGTGCGAGTGGACAGCCGGTGCGGGCGGTTCCACAGCCGCACGGTGCCGTCGCTGTTGGCGGTGAACACCTGCCCGTTCGGGCGGAACCCCACGCCGGCCACCCACCCCGCGGGGACAGCCGCTCGCCGCCCAGCCGCACGTCGTCCAGGCAGTGCAGGTGCGGCCCCCACGAGGCCAGGTTCGTGAGGATCACGTTCCGCAGCTCCGGCGCGTCCTGCGGGCACAGCTTGAGCGCGTTGGCAACCGACAGGATGCCCAGCCGCGGGCGGCCCGACTCGCAGGTGGTGTACCCGCTCTCCAGCGCCAGCGTGGCCGAGTTGATCTTGGCGTCCGCCGCGCTCTTGTTCGCCTGGCCCTCGTTGAAGCTGGCGATGCCCGCCTGCCGGTACCCGAAGATGGCGAGCAGTTCGGGCAGACTTTCGCGGAGCGAAAGGCGACTGTCTGCGAGCCGTGGACCCAACAACCATCGCGGACAGGTCGCTGGCCCCACGCACGCCCGGCCGGCAAAAAAAGCACACGCCCCGGGTCGCCCCCCGCCCTTCCCGGGTTTTCCCCACCC
>JANNVG010000157.1:0-2165 GCA_031414395.1 Fimbriiglobus sp. | reverse complement strand
GGATCTTTTAAATCATCGTCCATCCAGGTGAGCCACTCATCACCGAACAATCCTAGCTTGCGCAAGGTGGCATCAGGGTCGTGGACAAAAGGGGCGTGGTCATACATGCCGCGCAAATAATCTCTGTAAAGCAATTTCGCGTCATCAACGCTCATTCCGTAACGGAAGTCTACGGAAAAGACACATATTGCACAGATGGACAACATCACCTGCTCCTGCTAGTATGGACAGTGGTATGAAGTCGATAAGAGTAGAGGGACAGGCAACCTTTAAAATATATCTTTTTATTTCAGCTGTCTTGCGAGACGCGATGCCTTATCCGAGCCGGAAGCGTGAGCGCTGACAGTACACGACATCTTTGGGATTGACGTTGGGTGGTGGTCTTGTTTCGCTGGAGCTTTCTAAACGAGTTCACAGTGTGACTGCTCCTGCCCAGCTTGTCGAGGCCTCCCAGCTTCTCTTTCCCGATCTCGACTTGGGCGATGTCCGTCGCAACCGACGCTTCCGGATCGTCGCCCAAGCCATCGCCGACAACCCCGGGGCCTCCCTGCCGCAGTTGTTTCCAAAACCCGGCGACTATAACGCCTGCCTGCGGCTGTTCGATTCCCCGTACTGTTCCCACCAGACCATTCTCGGAGCCCATGCCAGCGCTGCTTTGGACACCATGGAGCAGCACCAGGGCGTCGTGCTGCTGCTCCATGATGCCACGGTGCTCGACTTCTCCGGTCACACCACGCTGGAGGACGACCTCGGGCCCGTCGGCAACGGCGGCGGACGGGGTTGGCTGGCGCATCAGTCCATTGCGGTGAACCCGCTGGATCGCACGGTGTTCGGCTTGGTCAGTCAGATCCTGCACGTGCGGGACACGGTGCCCAAGGGTGAATCGGTGGCAGCCCGGCGGGAGCGAACCAGCCGCGAGAGTCTGCTGTGGCAGCGGGGTCTGGACGAGATCGGTCCGACGCCCGAGCAGGCCACGTGGATCGATGTCTGCGACCGCGGTGCCGACATCTTCGAGTTCCTCCAGCAACTCCGGGATCGACAGCGACGCTTCCTCGTGCTTTCCACCCACAACCGCGTGCTGGGCAGTGGACCGACCGACGAGAAGGGCAACAACCTGCTCCACGACACGCTGCGAGCCACTCCGGCACAGGCCGGGTGGGACTGGACCCTTCCCAGCAAAACCGGCCGGCCCGGACGTGTGGCGTCGCTGAGTGCAACGGCGTTGGCGGTGGAATTGCGGACACCGCATGTGCAGAAGGGACACCATCGCCGCGAGTCGGTCGCGGTCTTCGGCGTGCGGGTCTGGGAAGCGAATCCGCCGGACGGTGTCGAAGCGTTGGAGTGGATGCTGCTGACGAGCGAGGCCGTAAAGACGCCGGAGCAACTTCGCCAAGTGGTCGAGTGGTATGCCTGCCGGATGCAGATCGAAGAGTTCCACAAGGTTCAGAAAAGTGGCTTGTCGGTCGAAGGATGCCAGGTGCAGAACGTGGAGAAGATGGCGGCCTTGGTGGCGGTGCTCAGCGTGGTGTCGGTCGGCCTGATGAACCTGCGGCTGGCGATCCGTGACCCGGCGACGGCCGGTCGTGCGGCCAGCACGGTGGTGCCCCGGGTGTGGGTGGAGGTGCTGAGTGTCTACCAGACCGGCCGGATGACAGAGTGGACGGTGGAGCAGTTCTGGGTGCAACTGGCCCGCCTAGGCGGCTACCAGAAGAACCCGAAAACCAACCCGCCCGGCTGGATCACCCTCTGGCGTGGCTGGCAAACTCTCCACCCGATCATCCGCTACGAAAACAGGTCAAGGCCAAAGATGTCGTGAACTGTCAGGCGTGAGCGAAGGGTTGGAATCATCACTTCGCTCACGCTTCAGGCTCTGAAAATACTTCGTTACCTCAACCCCAGATCCTTGAGCTGCCTGGCTTCCACCACCGCCGGGGCACCGGTCATCAGGTCGCGGGCCTGCTTGTTCTTGGGGAACGCAATCACATCGCGGATGTTCGTTGTGCCGGCCAGAATCATGCACCAACGGTCGAGGCCCAGGGCGATGCCCCCGTGCGGCGGGGCGCCGCTGTTGAGGGCATCGAGAAGGAAGCCGAACTTCGCCTTCGCTTCTTCCAAGCTCAGGCCGAGCATCTTGAACACACGGGCCTGCACGTCCTGACGGTGAA
>JANNVG010000156.1:0-3947 GCA_031414395.1 Fimbriiglobus sp. | reverse complement strand
CGGCTCCCCGCGGTGGGGTTGGCGGTGGTGCTCCAGGAGGAACGCCCCGTACTGGGGGTGAACGGCCCGGATGGCGAGCTGTTTATGGTGGGGGTCGGTGGGGGGGGGGGGGGGGGGGGAGTAACCGGAACCTACCCCCCCCCGGCCCCCCCCTTCCTGGGAGGAAGGGGGGGGAGTAGGTGCGGACTCCCCCTTCCCTCTGAGGGAGGGAGGAAGGGGGGGGAGGTTGCTTGATTCCCCCTGCCCTCTGAGGGAGGGGGGCCGGGGGGGGAGGTCTTCATCCGCCGGCGGTTCCGGCTCCAGCTTCACGAACCCCCGCTCGTGCAGCACCATCAACATGCGGTCGAGTTGCTTCATGCCGGCTTCGATCCGCGGCTGGTCGAGCAGTCGCTTCCGCACCACGTCCCGAATCTTGCCCACGTCCGGCGACACCTTCAGCAGGTACGCGAGCAGCCGCCACGGGAGCGGGCCTTTGCTGTACAACCGCGCCGGCGGGGCGGCTTGCAGCTTCTCGAAATCGCCCTCGCCCCAATACTTCCGCTGGCTGTTGCGGCTGGGCTTCTTCTTCAGCAGCTCCTTCTTCTTCTTCATCAGGCCGGGGTCTTTGGTCGTCTCCGGGATGCTGTCGTACACCTTCTTCCACTTCGCAATCCGGATGTCGTCGTCGTGCGGCACGCTGTAAACGAAGCCCTCCGTGTCGAACTGCGGGCGACCGGCCCGGCCGAAGATCTGGTGCGCCGTGCTCGGGTCGATCAGCTTTTCTTTGCCGAACGGCCCCTTCACCAGACTCGTGAGCACCACGCTCCGCGCCGGCAGGTTGATGCCCGCGGCGAGCGTTTCGGTACACAGTGCCACGCTCAGCAGCTTCTTCTCGAACAACTCCTCCACCACGCGGCGGTACTTCGGCAGCAGCCCGGCGTGGTGAACGCCGACCCCGCGCCGCAGCATCTGTTTCAGCTTCGGCCCGATGCCCGTCGGCCACTCCAGCTTGTCGCACTCGGCGTTCAACTCCTTCTTCTGCCCGGCCGTCATCAGGTCGAGGCCCTTCAGTTGCTCGGAGATGCTCCAGCACTCGTCGCGGTTGAAGGCGAACACCAGTGCGGGCACCTTGCGGCTGGCTTCGTTCCCGCGGCACATCTCCACGAGCAAGTCGTTCAGGAACTCGTCCGGTGCCCACTTGTACGTCAGCGGGATTTTGCGCTCGCGGCCCTCGGTCAGTTCCAGCTTGCGGCCGTGCTGCCGGTCGAGCCAACTCAGGAACTCGACCGAGTTGCCGACGGTGGCACTCAGCAGCAGCAGCCGGATGTGCTTGGGCAGCATGTTGAGCGACAGTTCCCACACGATGCCGCGCTCCAGGTCGGCGAAGCTGTGGAACTCGTCCATCACCACCGCCGACACGTGCGAGAAGTCGTACCCGTCGGCGTGCAGCAGGCGGTTGAGCAGGATCTCCGCGACGACCACCAGCACGCGGGCGTTCGGGTTCACCTTGCGGTTGCCCGTCACGAGGCCGATATCCTCTTTGCGGAACCCCCACCGCTCGGCGGAGGCCTGCATCTCCTGAAACTTCTGTTCGGTGAGCGCGATGAGCGGGGTGGTGTAATAGGCCACGGTGTTCGTGTGCAGGGCTTCGTACAATGCCGCCTGCGCGATGAGCGTCTTGCCCATGCCGGTCGGCGCGCACACCAGCACGCCCTGATCGGACGTGAACCACGCCAGTAGCGCCTCCTCCTGCACAGGGTACGGCGGGTACGGGAGGGATTCCAGGTAGTTGGTGGCCAGGTCGTCGCGGGTCATGGGGATAGTTTACACACACTCCGCCGAAAGGGTTGCCATGCCCAAGCTGTTGCTCGTCATCGGCGACGCCGCCGAGGTGCTCGACACCTTCTACCCGTACTTCCGGCTGATCGAGGCCGGGTACACCGTCCACGTCGCCGCCCCCGCGAAGCGTGTGTACCACCTGGTGCAACACGACCGGCACCCGGACTGGGACATCACCATCGAGTCGGCCGGGTACAAGATGAAGGCGGACGTGGCGTTCGCCGACGTGAACCCGGCCGACTACGCCGGCATGGTCATCTCCGGCGGGCGTGCCCCGGAGTACCTGCGGTACGACGAACACCTGCTGAATCTCACGCGGGCCATGTTCGCGGCGAACAAGCCGGTGGCGAGCGTGTGCCACGGCATCGAGATCGTGGCCGCCGCGGGCGTGCTGACCGGTCGCACGGCCACCACAGTCGCCAAGTGCAAACTGGACGTGGAGTCGTTCGGCGGGGTGTACGTCGATGCCGAGGGGGTGGTCGATGGCAACTTCGTCACCGCTCGCACGTGGCACGACAACCCCGCCGGGATGCGCGAGTACGTCAAGCTGCTGGGCGGTGGGTCGTGTGTTGTCTTCGCCGCGAGCAAGGCGAGCGCCAGAGGCTGTTGGCGCTCGCCTTGCTCGCGGCGAACGGTGTTTCTTTTCCCCCTCCGGTGCCCTCCCATGACCCGTCTGCTCCCCGCCGCTCTGCTTCTGCTGCTGGCCGGCCCGCTGTGCGCCCAGGAACTCAAGTTCGACCGCAAGGAAGACGTCGTCTACGGCCGCAAGTTCGGCCTGGCGATGACCATGGACGTGTTCACCCCGAAGGAGAAGCCGAACGGCAAGGCGGTCGTCTTCTGCGTGAGCGGCGGGTGGTTCTCGTCGAAGGAGAGCATCAACGCCGGGTTCGTGGCCGAGTTCGTGAAGCGGGGGTACGTGTGCTTCGCCGTCGTCCACGGGTCGCAGCCGAAGTTCACAATTCCCGAGGTGCTGGACGACATGCACCGGGCGGTGCGGTTCATCAAGTCGAAGGCGAAGGAGTACAGCATCGACCCGGACAAGCTGTGCATCTGCGGGGCGTCGGCCGGCGGGCACCTGTCGCTCATGCAAGGCACCGCGGGCAAGGACGGCGACCCGAAGGCCAAAGACCCGGTGGAGAAGGAGTCGTCGAAGGTGGCGGTGGTCGGCTGCTTCTTCCCGCCGACCGACTTCATGAACTACGGCAAGGACGGGGCGGTGATGCTCGGCCGCGGCACCCTGAAGGGGTTCAAGGCGCCGTTCGACTTCACCGAACTGGACGCCGTCTCGCGGTCGTTCAACCTGATCGCCGACGAGAAGAAGCGGGAGGAGATCGGGAAGGCGATTTCGCCCGTGTACCACGTGAGCAAGGCGTCCGCGCCGGCGCTCATCATCCACGGCGACAAGGACGAGCTGGTGCCGATCCAGCAGGCCGAGCGGATCATCAAGCGGTATCAGGAGGAGAAGGTGGCGTGCGAGTTGGTGGTGAAGAAGGGCCAGGCGCACGGCTGGGCGGGGCTGGACAAAGACCTCGTCACCGTCGCCGACTGGTTCGACACGCACACGGCGAAGAAGTAGGGGGCGCGAGGGGGGGGCGAACTCATGGACCGCTGGGTGATCTTGGCCGGGCTGTCGGCGGTGTTCGCCGGGCTGACGGCGGTGCTGGCCAAGCACGGGCTGGACGGCATCTCCAGCCACCTCGGGCTGGTCGTCCGCACGGCGTTCCTCTTCCTCTTCGTGCTGGTCTTCGGCTGGTTCATGGTGCCGAAGGCGGAGTTGGGCCAACTCACGCGGAACAACCTGCTGTGGCTCGGCGTGTCGGCCGTCACCACGTTCCTGTCGTGGGTGTTCTACTACATGGCACTCAAGGACGGGGACGTGGGCACGGTGGCGCTCATCGACAAATCCAGCTTCGTGGTGGCGGTCGTGCTGGGGTGGCTGGTGCTGAAGGACGAGTTCTCGTGGCGGGTGCTGGCCGGGGCGGCGCTCATCCTGGCCGGGGTGGTGGTGGCCGCGTGGAAGAAGTGACCGGCCCGCCGGGAACAAAAACACCGCCGCCCGTGCCGGGGGATTGGCACGGGCGGCGCCTCGCAGGGGGTTTGTTGTGGTCTGCGCGCTCCGCGGGCGGGGC
>JANNVG010000155.1:0-7092 GCA_031414395.1 Fimbriiglobus sp. | reverse complement strand
GGCGGGGGGGCCAACCCCGCTAACGGCGGGGCTGTGTTTTCTACCCCCCCCGGCCCGGCCCGCCCCGCCCGGCGGTGGGGGCCGGGGGGGGGGCGGCGCGGCCGGCAGTTTGCTGGGGTCTTGTCGCCGGTGGTTCGTTCGCCTTCCCGCGTTCCCCGGCCGCTCGACCCGCCGTACCAGAAACCGGGGAAGTCAGCCGTTGACGAGTTGCCCTCGACCCGGACGTTCAGTGTGCCGGAGGAAGAGTGGATGACCCGGATCGCACGCGCCGGGCCGCGGAACTGGTTGCCGGCGAGGGTGACGCCGGTGGGCACTTCGAAGGGCACCACGAAACGGTTGTTCAGGACGGTGCGGTCTTCGAGCGGCTCCAGACTCAGGTGTGCGGTCGGGCGGCGGGTTCGGTGTTCGTCGGACGCGGGCAGCAGCTTGGAGAGCAGCTAAGAGAACATGGTCGGTTTCCGTGAGGAGCTGAGTGCCGAGCCGGAGCGGTCCCAAACGGGAGCATTGGGAACTGATCGTGCAGTATTCAGACTCTCCGACGGCGGATCGAAGTCGAGTGCCACCACTCATCCGGTCAGCGGGCCACCACCGGCGTGCGCAACGTGCCGATGTGCTCGATGGTCAGTTCCACCACGTCGCCCGGTTGCAGCCACCCGCCCACCGCTTCGGGCGTCAGTTCAAGAATGCACCCGGTGCCGACGGTGCCGCTGCCGATCACGTCGCCCGGACGCAGGTCGGCATCCCGGCTGGCGTGTGCCAGAATCTGCGGCCACGTCCAGTACATGCTGCCGGCGTTCCCCCGGCTGTACTCCTTGCCGTTCACCGTCGCCGTCATCGTCAGGTGCAATCGGCCGTCGCGGTAGCAGTCGCGCAGCTCGCTCACGGGCACCACCCGCGGGCCGAGCGTGGTGGCGAAATCCTTGCTCTTACTCGGCCCCAGCCCGACGGCCATCTCCGCCTTCTGAATGTCGCGTGCCGACCAGTCGTTCATCACCGTGAACCCGGCCAGGCAATCCAGCGCCGAATCGTCGGCCGGCAAGTTGCGTGCGGCTTTCCCCACGACCGCGGCGAGTTCGAGTTCGTAGTCGAGTGCCGCACTGCCGGCCGGGGCGAACACCGGGTCGCCGTCGCCGATCACCGCCACCGGGTTGGAGAAGTAGAAGACGGGCACCTCGTACCACTGCGGCACCATGCCCAGCCCGCGGTGTGCCCGGCAGGTTTTCACGTGCTGCTCGAAGGCGTAAAAGTCGCGGAGGCTGGCGACGAGAAACGGTGCGGGCATGGGTGGCTCCGAACGGGGTAGGGGTGTACCGCCCGAGTTCGGCAGACCCCCCACCCGGAACGCTTCGCGTTCCGACCTCCCCCACAAGGGGGGAGGTGTGGGTGGAACGCCGTCTCGCTTCAGTCCCATCGGGGAATCGCAATCACCCCACCTCCTCCCTTGCGGGGGAGGTCGCCGGAGTTCACACCATGAACCCGGCGGGAGGGGGGCTGCCTTCAACCGTCGGCACACCCGGCGAGATCGCTTCAGACTATCGCCTGCGGTGGGGTGTGGTACACTCTTTTCCCCCGCTTGTCCTCTCTTCCCGCCGGTGCCCGATGGTGCGTTCGCTCTTCGCCTTGCTCCTGCTGCCTGTGTCGTTGTTGGCCGCGCCGCCGGATTTTGACCGCACCGTCGCGCCCGTATTGGCGAGTTGCCTCGACTGTCACACCGGCAGCGAGGCGAAAGGGAAGCTCGACCTGAGCCGCGAGAAGACGGCGAAGGCGGGCGGGAAGAGCCGCGAGCCGGGCCTCGTGGCCGGGAAGCCGGACGAGAGCGAGGTGTGGAAGCGGGTGGCCGCCGGCGACATGCCACCGAAGAAGCCACTCGCGGCGGACGAGCAGGCCGTGTTGAAGGCGTGGATCGAAGCCGGGGCGAAGTGGGGCACCGACCCCATCGACCCGCTGGCGTACACGTCGAAGACGCGAGCCGGCCGCGACTGGTGGGCGATCCGGCCGTTGACACGGCCGGATGTTCCAAGTTCCAAGTTCCAGGTTCCAAGTCAGCACCCGGTAGATGCGTTCGTCCTCTCGCGGTTGGAGAAGGAAGGGCTGAAGCCCTCCGCGGCGGCCGACAAGCGGACGCTCCTCCGCCGGCTGAAGTTCGACCTGCTCGGCTTGCCGCCGACGCCCGAGGAGGTCGAAGGGTTCGTGAAAGACACATCACCCGATGCGTACCAGAAGCTGGTGGACGTGTACCTCGCGTCGCCGCAGTACGGCGAGCGGTGGGCGCGGCACTGGCTCGACGTGGTGCGGTTCGCCGACAGCAACGGGTTCGAGACGAACACCGTGCGGGCGACCGCCTGGCCCTACCGCGACTGGGTCATCAAGGCGCTGAACGACGACCTGCCCTACGACCAGTTCGTGTATGCACAGTTGGCCGGCGACACGGTGAAGGCCGACGCCGCGACCGGCTTCCTGGTAGCCGGCGCGTGGGACGCGGTGAAAAGCCCCGACCCGGTGCTGACGGCCAACCAGCGGGCGGACGAACTGCACGACATCGTCGGCACGGTCGGCTCGGCGTTCCTCGGCCTGACGGTCGGGTGCGCCCGCTGTCACGCCCACAAGTTCGACCCGATTCACCAGCTCGACTACTACCGCTTAAAAGCAGCGTTCGCCGGGGTGCAGCACGGCGAGCGTGAACTGAAGCAGAATGGCGCGGGTGATCGCGCGAAGCGGATCGAAGCGTTGCAAGCGAGCATCGCCACGACGGAAGCGGCGGTCGCCAAGCTCGAACCGCTCGCCGACCCCGCCGCGGTGTCCGTGCGCCGCACGCACGTCAACCCGCGGTGGAACGTCGAACGGTTCCCGCCGGTGAAGGCGAAGTTCGTGCGGATGGTGATTACGGAAGCGAGCAGCGCGGAGCCGTGCATCGACGAGTTCGAAGTGTTCACCACCGGGCCGACGCCGAAGAACGTGGCACTGGCCACCACCGGGGCGAAGCTCACTTCGGGTGGCAACTACCCCGGCAGTGACATCCACCGGCTCGAACACGCGACCGACGGGCGGTACGGCAACGGGCGGAGTTGGATCTCCAACACCGTCGGCCGCGGGCGGTTGGTCGTCGAGTTGGCGGAGGCGGTCGAGATCGACCGCGTGGTGTGGGGCCGCGACCGCGAGGGCAAGTTCATTGACCGGCTGGCGACACGATACCGCATCGACACCAGCACCGACGGCACGACGTGGGCGGTGGTGGCGTCGTCCGAAGACCGCGCGACCGGCGAGGTCGTGCCCGGCCCGCCGCCGGGGTTGAGCCAGCCGGAGAAGGCGGAGTGGGACAAGCAGTCGAAACGGCTGACCGACTCGCGGGCGGAGCTGACGGCGTTGTTGAAAGCGGACATGGCGTACATCGGCCGGCTGACGACACCCGAAGTCGTCCACGTGTTGCACCGCGGCGACCCGATGGAGAAGCGCGAAGTGATCGCCCCCGGCGTGCTGGCGGAAGTGTCGCCGAAGTTGGTGATTCCGGACAAGGCGACCGACGCCGAGCGGCGCGCGGCCGTGGCCAAGTGGATGACCGACGCGACCAACCCGCTGACGCCCCGCGTAGTCGTGAACCGCCTGTGGCAGCACCACTTCGGCATCGGGCTGGTGGCCACGCCGAGCGACTTCGGCTTCAACGGCGGCCGACCGAGTCACCCGGAGTTGTTGGATTGGTTGGCGTCCGAATTGGTGAAGCAGAGTAAGAACCTACCCCCCCTGCCCCCCTCCCTGGGAGGGAAGGGGGAGAAAGGCACTCCCCCCCCTTCCTCCCAGGAAGGGGGGGGCCGGGGGGGGGTAGGTTCCGCTCCTCAACCCTGGTCGCTGAAGCACATCCACCGGCTCATCGTGACCTCCGCGGCCTACCGGCAATCCTCCGCCGCCACGGCCGACGGGTTGAAGAAGGACGCGGACAGCCGCCTGCTGTGGCGCTACCCGCCGCGGCGGTTGGAAGCGGAAGCCATCCGCGATTCCATGCTGGCCGTGAGTGGCAAACTCGACCTGACGGCCGGCGGGCCGGGGTTCGACCTGTTCGAGCCGAGCGCGAACTACGTCCGCGTGTTCACGCCGAAAACGACGTTCGGCCCGGCCGAGTTCCGCCGCATGATCTACCAGCAGAAGCCGCGGATGCAGCTCGACGACACGTTCGGCGTGTTCGACTGCCCCGACGCCGGACAAGTGGCCCCGAAGCGGAATGCGTCGGCCACGCCGTTGCAAGCGCTCAACCTGCTGAACAGCCCGTTCGTCACGCAACAGGGCGAGTTCTTCGCCGAGCGGGTGAAGGCGATGGCGAAGGAAACGCCGGAACAGGTGCGACACGCCTTCCGGCTGGCCTTCCAGCGCGAGCCGAGTGACAAGGAGTTGTCAGCGGGGGTGAAGCTGGCGACCGACCACGGCCTCGCGGCGGTGTGCCGCGCGCTGCTGAACGCGAACGAATTCCTGTATGTGGATTAACTCCTGCACCCAGGCCAACGGCCTGGGACAGCAATTGAGGCCTGTCATGCTCTCCCCCTCCCGCCGCGACTGGTTCGCCCACGCCGCCACCGGCCTCGGTGGGATCGCGCTCGCGTCGCTCCTCGCAGAAGCGGCGGACGCTGACAACCCACTGTCACCGAAGAGGCCGCACTTCGCGCCGAAGGCCAAGCGGGTGCTCACCATCTTCTGCTCCGGCGCGGTCAGCCACGTGGACACGTTCGACTACAAACCGGAACTGGTGAAGCGCGACGGCCAGCCGCTGCCGGGAAACGACAAGCTCGTCACGTTCCAGGGGGAGAACGGCAACCTCGTTCAACCCGTGTGGAAATTCAAGCCGCGGGGGAAGAGCGGGAAGATGGTGTCCGACCTGTTCCCGAAGCTGGCGGAACTCGCCGACGACATGTGCTTCATCCACTCGATGACGGCGAAGAGCAACACGCACGGGCCGGCCGAGAACCAGATGAGCACCGGGTTCACGCTCGACGGCTTCCCGAGCGCCGGCGCGTGGGTGAGCTACGCGCTCGGCAGCGAGTGCCGCGACCTGCCGGCGTTCGTCGCCATCCCCGACCCCCGCGGCGTGCCGCAGGTGGGGCCGAACAACTGGGGCAGCGCCTTCCTGCCGGCGGTGTATCAGGGCACGGCGTTCACCGCCGACAAGCCGATCCCGCACTTGAATCGGCCGGTGAAGATGAGCAAGGAGACCGACGAGGCCACCCGCGATTTCCTAAAGGTGCTGAACGAGGAACACCACCGCACTCGCCCGGCCGACACCGACCTCGCGGCCCGCATCGCCGGGCACGAGCTGGCCGCCAAGATGCAACTGCGGGCCAGTGAAGTCGCCGACCTAAGCAAGGAGCCGAAGTCGGTCCACGACGAGTACGGGACGAGCGACGCGAACAAAGTGAAGGCCGGGTTCGCCCGCAACTGCCTGCTCGCCCGCCGGCTGCTCGAGCGCGACGTGCGGTTCGTGCAACTGTTCAACGGCAGCTACGCGATGGGCGAAGGCGTCGGCAACTGGGACGGGCACAAGTCGTTGAAGACGCAGTACGACATCCACGCCCCGATCTTCGACGGCCCGTGTGCGGCGCTGCTCACCGACCTGAAGCGCAGCGGCCTGCTGAAGGACACACTCGTGGTGTGGGTGACGGAGTTCGGGCGGATGCCGACGTTCCAGAAGGGGGCGAGCGGGCGCGACCACAACCCGAAGGGGTTCACCGTGTGGCTGGCCGGGGCGGGGGTGAAGCCGGCGTTCAGCTACGGCGCGACCGACGAGTTCGGACATCAGGCGACCGAAGACGTGGCGACCATCTACGACCTGCACGCCACCGTCCTTCACCTGCTCGGGTTGGATCACGAGAAGCTGACGTACTACCACAACGGCATCGACCGCCGCCTGACCGACGTTCACGGCAGCGTCATCAAGGGGATTCTGGCGTGACCACTCCCCCCGCTCGGCTCGTCTCGCTCGACGCCTACCGCGGCGTGGTGATGGCGGCACTCCTGTTCGGCGGGGTGTTCGCTTCGTTGCGGTGGCACCCGGACTGGTACTGGCTGTACGTGCAGAACGATCACGTCGAGTGGGAAGGCTGTTGCCTGTGGGATCTGATCCAGCCGGCGTTCATGTTCATCGTCGGCGTGGCGATGCCGTTCGCGTTCGCCGTGCGGTCGGCGAAGGGCGACACGTGGACGAAGCAACTCCTCCACGTGTTCGTGCGGGCCGGCGGGCTGATCCTGGTGGGCGTGGCGCTCGACAACTTCGGCGCGTCCACCTGGAGCTTCGGCTTCATCCGCGTGCTGCAACAGATCGCCTTCGGGTACGTCGTCGCCTTCCTCGTGCTCGGTCGTCCGCTCTGGGTGCAAGGGCTGGTCGCGGCCGTCATCCTCGTCGGGTACTTGCTGTTCTGGGTGTTGAACCCGTGGAACGGACCCGGCGGGCCGTGGGCGATGGGCGGTGACAATGCTGGTAAAGTCTTCGACCACTGGCTGCTCGGCCTGTGGGGGAAGGGTCGCAACTACTCCGGCAATTACGTCGGCCTGAACGCGATCCCATCGGCCGCGAACATGATCTTCGGCGTGATGGCCGGGCAGGTGCTGCTGAACACGAAGAGCCGCGGCAAGGCGGCGCTGGTGTTGGCCGTGGCGGGTGTGCTGGGAATTGTCATCGGGTTCGCCCTCAGCCCGGCGGTGCCGCTCGTCAAGCGCATCTGGACGCCCAGCTTCGCCGTCTATTCCGCCGGCTGGACGACGCTCTTCCTCGCCGGCTTCTACTGGGCCATCGACGTGATGGGCAGCAAGTGGTGGACGTACCCGCTGGTGGTGGTGGGGATGAACTCGATCGCCGCGTATGTGATCGGCCAGTTGTTCGGCGGGTGGTTCCGCAGTCTGGTGGGCGTGTGGGTGAACCTGCTCGACCCGCTCATCGGGCCGACGGGGGTGTCGGTCGCGCACCGCCTGCTGTTCTTCGCCGCCGCGTGGTGCGTGCTGTGGTGGCTCTACCGCCGGCGGATCTTTTTCAAGTTGTGACGGACGGTGAACGGCGCGACGTGAGTCCGCCGGTGTGTGCTCTGCTCGCTCCGCGAGCGGTCTTCCCGAACCCGC
>JANNVG010000154.1:0-1666 GCA_031414395.1 Fimbriiglobus sp. | reverse complement strand
CGGTGGAGACCCTGGCGGGTGAGTACCCAGGCGGAGTGAAGCTGACGAAGGCCGAGATGCGGCCGATCGAGGCCCGACTGCAGCGGTCCAAGACCCTACCCAAGTACGACATCACCATCCGGCCGAAGAAGCCCATCGGCACGTAGTGCATCACCTGCCGGACGCCTAAGGGCATGAACGCCACCTCGCTTGCGCCCGCATTTACCCGAACACCTCGAACGCCGCGAGGGTCCGTTCCCCCGAGTCGCCGCCATGCGCACCCTCCACGAACTCCCCCAGTTCCGCGACCGCTGGAGCTACCTCGACCTCCAGCGTGGCGAACTCGACCAGACCGCCACCGGCCTCGTGTTCAGCAACGAATCCGCCACGACGGACATCCCCATCCACCAACTCTCGTTGGTCATGCTCGGCCCCGGCACCACCGTCACCCACGCGGCCGTCAAGGCGCTGGCGGGGAACAACTGTCTGCTCGCCTGGGTGGGCGAGGAGGGGGCGCGGTTGTACGCCCACAGCACCGGCGGCACGTTCTCCGCCCGCCGGCTGATCCACCAGGCGAAGGTGGTGTCGGACGACAAACTCCGCACCGAAGTCGCCCGACGACTTTACGCCAAGCGGTTCCCCGGCGACCCGCTCGACGACAGGAGCATCGAACAGTTCCGCGGCATGGAAGGGTACCGCGTGCGGACCAGTACCAGCAGTTGGCCGATCAGCACGGCATCAAGTGGCAAGGGCGAACCTACGACCAAGACCGCTGGGACGCCGCCAACCCGGCCAATCGCGCCCTGTCGGCGGCCAACGCCTTCCAGTACGGGGTGTGCCACGCGGCCATCGTTTCGGCCGGCTATTCCGCCGGGCTGGGGGTTCATCCACACCGGCAAACGGCTGTCGTTCGTGTACGACGTGGCCGACTTGTACAAGACCGAAGTGACCGTGCCCATCGCCTTCCGGCTGGCCGCCACCGACCGGCACGAACTGGAGCGGAAGGTGCGGCTTGCCTGCCGAGACGCGTTCCACGCTTCCCGTCTCATGGACCGCATCCTGCCCGACATCGCGGAGGTGCTCGATGCTGGTCATGATCTTGGAGAAATCCCCGGCGAGCTTGAGGGGCGAGCGGAGTCGCTGGCTGGTCCAGATGCGACCGGGGGTGTTCGTGGGGGGCCGAGCCGATGGATCCGGGATGAACTGTGGGACAAGGCGTGCAAGAAGGTGAAAGACGGCGTGGTGGTCCAACTGTGGACCGCCCGGACCGAACAGGGGTACGCCTGCCGGCAGTACGGCCTGAACGCCCAACTGCTCATCGATTACGAGGGCCTGTTCCTCGTGTCCAAACCCCTCAAGCCGAAGCGAAACGCAAAAGCTCAACCGCCACAACCCACCGGAGGGTGATTTCTGCTACCACCTCAATTCCTCAACTGCTTGCGGTGACGGGGGGGTCCCTATCTTGTAGAGCTTTCCCCACGCACATGGGGGTGAACCGGAGCTTGGTGCGGCTCTCGGTACGTGTATGAGGGGATTGATTCACAGGTTCTCAGTGACTGTCCCACAAGGGGTGGTCGGGGGCGTAAAATAGCCCATGAGAACTCAATCCTACCCGAGTGATGTGACCGACGAGCAGTGGGTGTTGATCCAGCCGCACATCCCGGTGTACCCCGGCGGGCGGCCCCGC
>JANNVG010000153.1:0-4640 GCA_031414395.1 Fimbriiglobus sp. | reverse complement strand
TTTTTTGGGGGGGGGGGGGTCGGGGGGCGGCCCCCCCCCCCCCCCCCCCTTTCTCGGGGGGGGGGGGGGGGGGGGGGGCCCCCCCCCCCCCCCCGCCCTACTGGTCGAACTCTCGCTTGGTGTCGGGTGTAGGTCGCGGTCGACGCTCGCGCCGCGAGGGGAGGCCTGACGGCCAATCCCATCGGCGAATCGGCCGTTGGCCGTCGGGCCTCACGGTCCTTCGGGCCTGTTCGACCGCGACCGATGGCCCGACTCGCAGGTCGCGTAGTGGAAATGCGGTCTTCCCGATAGACTGAATTCGGGACACCAGTTCAGACCCTGATCGCCCGACGGGGGCAGCCATGAGCCAACCGACCGCCGAACTCACCACCCCGCAGGCGGCCGACGCCTTCGTGAGCGGGTTGTCCGACACGGCCAAGCGGGCGGTGCTGTCCAGCCTGCTCCGCGCCGGCGTGCGAACGGACGACACCCCCGCCGCCGACTGGCGGACGATGAAGATCGTGCCGCCGGTGCTGTCGGCCGAGGATGTGGCGAGGATCCGCCGGGCCTTGGAGACGCCCGACGACACCATCGATCCGGAGAAACTGTTCAGGCAACTGGCTCGGGAAGACCCGGACTGAAGTTCAACTCGAACACCACTGCCTCATGTCGCACGAACCATCCGAAGAATGCGCGGGTCGTGCGGAATCTCACGAGCGCTAAGTAACAGGGCGGGTAGGCTACCCACCAGCAGTCCGACCCGTGATCGGGGCTCGACACCGAACCGGGCGGCGGCCCTTGAGCCTCGCGCAAGGACCGTTTGAACTCCTCCCAGAGTCGTCGCGTCAGTCGGGACCGCGTTGGCGGATCGGTGCTGAGCGAACGACCCAGACGGGCGAGTTGTTCGTTCGCGGTGGTGTGAAGTTTGATCCGCATCATTCCCCCCGTTCCTTCCGCACCTCGGCGTACCGCTCGTGCAGCTTGCGGGTGAGTTCGGGCAGTTTGTCGATGTACCGCTTGTGCGGGCGGGGTTGCACGCGGGTCATGGCGTAGGCGGTGATGAGCGGCAGGCTCAGCGTGCTGTCCACGTAGCACGTCACCGTGCCCGGCAGCTTGTCCGGGTCCACCTTGCCCCACGTCATCGCCTCGCTCGGCGTCGCCCCGCTCAGCCCGCCGGTGTCCGGTCGCGCGTCGGTGAATTGCAAGAAGTAGTCGTGCCCGCTCTCGGCGAGGCCGAGCACCTCCTGAATCTGCGGCTCCGTTTGCAGCATGAAGTTCTTCGGCGACCCGCCGCCGAGGATGAACACCCCGCTCGTGCCGCCGTTCGCCTTCGCGTCCCACACGATGCCGGCCGTCTGGTTCACGTCGCGGAACGGGTCGATGTTCAGCTTGGACCCTTCCAGTTGCAACGCCGCGATGTTCATGCCGATGCTGCTGTCGCCGGGGCTGCTGGTGTAGATGGGCACGCCGGCCCGGTACGCCGCCGCCAGCAGGCTCTTGCCCTTCACCCCGGTCTGTTGCTCGCGCTCGTCCAGATACTTCCCGATCAGGTAGTGAAACTCGGCCGTGCTGAACGTGTGCTGGAAGGCGTCGCCGCGGAGCAGGGTGCGGTAGAACTTGTCGGTGCCGAGCAGGTTCTCGTAGTCGAACACGATGTCGTAGATGCGGATGACTTGATTCTCGCGCAGTTGCAAATCCGGCAGGCTCGGCCCGGCCTGATACAGGTCCATGCCTAGCGCGTAGTGCGTGTCGTGGTACAGGTTCGCCCCGGTGCTGATGATCCAGTCGATGAAGCCGGCTTCGACGAGCGGCACCAGGCAGCTCATGCCCAACCCGGCCGGGGTGAGCGCCCCACTGAGCGCCAATCCCACCGTGCAATCCGGGGCGAGCATCCGCTGGGCGTAAAGCTGGCACCCCTCCCGCAGCCGCCCGCCGTTGTAGCTGAGGAACACGCTGTCGATGAGGTCGGCCGCGGAGACGCCGCCGTGAACGGCCGGCGGGTCGATCCGCTGGCGGCTGATCTGCTTCAGGAAGGCTTTGTTGCCGGCGGTGCCGGCGTGCCGGTCGTAACTCGGCTTGTGCGGGTGCATGGCGTGGCCTCGGGGGGTGAAACGATCCGGGGAGTATAGCGAGTGGAGCCGGAGGGCGGTTCGGGTTAGAATGCCGAGGCATTGGACCTCACCCCCCGGCCCCCTCTCCCAGGGGAGATGGGGTGTTCAAGGCGACGACGTGTCAGTTCGTCGGCCAGAGGTCGACAAGCTGATCAGGTTGAACACCCCCTCTCCCCTGGGAGAGGGGGCCGGGGGGTGAGGTCTCGACTCTCCTCCCACTCCCGGAGCCTCTCCCATGCCCCGCTCGCTCCTCGTTCTCGCACTCCTCGCCTGCGCTTCACCCGCACTCGCCGACAACTGGCCGTCGTGGCGCGGTCCCACGGGTCAGGGGCAGTGCGACGAAAAGAACGTGCCGCTGAAGTGGGGCGAGAAGGAGAACGTGGTGTGGAAGGTCAACCTTGCCGATCACGGCAACTCCACCCCGATCATCTGGAAGGACCGCGTCTTCCTCACGCAGGCGAATAAGGGCGGCACGGTGCGCAGCCTGGTGTGCCTGGACCGCAAGGACGGCAAGCAACTGTGGAAGAAGGACGTGGAGTACAAGGAGGCGGAGAAGAACTGGAACGCGACGTGGTACTGCAACGCCTCGCCGACGACCGACGGCGAGCGGGTGGTGGTGTGCCACGGGTCGGCCGGCGTGTACTGCTACGACTTCGCCGGCAAGGAGCTGTGGACCCGGACCGACCTGGGCAAGTGGGAACACGCCTACGGCAACAGCGCCTCGCCGGTGCTGTACGGCGACACCGTCATCCAGTGGTGCGGGCCGAACGAGAAGACGGGCCGCAACTTCCTCATCGCCATGAACACGACGACCGGAAAAACCGCGTGGGAGCACGACGAGAAGGAAGGGTCGTGGGCCACGCCGGTGGTGGTGAAGGTGGACGGCCAGGACCAACTGGTGTTCGGCACCGGGCCGCACTTGAAGGCGTTCGACCCGAAGGGCGGCAAAGAACTGTGGAAGTGCGACGGCCTGCAAAGCTTCGTGTACACGTCCGCACTCGTGGCGAACGGGGTGGCGGTGGGCATGTCTGGATACGGCAAGTCGAGCATGGCGGTGAAGCTCGGCGGTAGCGGCGACATCAGCAAAGATCGGCTGTGGCGGCATGAGAAGCCGGCCAACCAGCGGGTCGGGTCGGGGGTGATCGTCGGCGAGCACGTGTACATCGTGGACGACGACGGCTCCCCGCGATGCTACGAACTGACCACGGGCAAGAACCTGTGGGCGGATGAGGTGAAGCTGAAGGGGCCGACGTGGGGGTCGGTGGTGTGCGCCGAGGGGCGGCTGTATGTCCTGATGCGGGACGGCACGACGGTGGTGCTGGCGGCCAAGCCGAAGTACGAGATACTGGCGACGAACAAGCTCACCCCCGGCGAGCAGACGAACTCGTCCGTCGCCATCTCCGACGGGCAGATTTTCATCCGCACCACCAAGCACCTGTGGTGCATCGGCGAGAAGAAGTGATGGCTCCCGCCGAGACATTTTCCGTCCCGTCGGTCGTCGGGTATATTGAAGGCACGCGAGGTGGGCCGATGCGCTCGAACCGATCACTCCTGTTACTCCTCCCGGTGCTAGCCGTGCTGGCGGCGGCTCCGCCGCGGGCGGACCTGTCGGCCGACGACCTGATCCGGGCCGGCAACGCCGCAGTCGCCCGCGGCAACTTCGACCAGGCCGACGACTGGTACACCGCCGCCGAGGAGCGGACCACCGATCCGGGGCTGGTGGCGTTCAACAAGGCGAACGCCCTGTTCCACCGCGAGCGGTTCGACGCGGCCGAGAAGCACTACACGCGGGCGCTCGACGACGCCGACGCCCCGCCCGCCCGTCGCGCCGCCGCCCTGTACAACCGCGGGGTGTGCCTGCTCAAGCAGGGCGGCCTCGTCAAACTGCGGGCGGCCATCGACAGCTTCAGCCGCTGCCTCGCCCTGCCGCCCGACGACCCGCCGCTGACCGCCGACGCCCGGCACAACCTGGAAGTGGCGAAAGTGCTGTGGGTGGCGGCGCGGGCGAAGGAGTCGAAGAAGCCGCTGCCGAACGACCCGCCGCCGGACGCCCCGCCCGACCCGCGGCCCGAACGCCCCGCCCCGCAAGCGTTCGACCCGTTCGGCCAACAAGACCGACTGACCGGCGACCGCAGCCCGCAGACGGGCGGCACGCCGGAGGCGGTCCGCGGCGGGGCGACCGGCGGCAGCCCGCGAGCGACGGACGAGAAGACGCCCGGCAAGGGGAGCGCCCCGGTGCTCGGCCGCGAGGACAAGCTGCCCGACCTCAGCCCGCAGCAGATGCGGGAGTACCTGGAGGCGCTGGCCGCACGGGTGTCGAAGGACCGCCGCGACACCGCCGCCCTCACCGCCCCGCCCGAGCGCCCGAGCGTGAAGGACTGGTAACGGAGTGAATGATTCACCGCCGAGGGCGCGGAGGGCGCGGAGAAGACAGACGAGCTAACCAAAGAGGCACAGGGACACCGAGAGGACAGGAGAGTTCGGGGTCTTCGCAGGGCGGCGCAGGGATCGGGTTCGTGTAGGGGTGGGGCCGCGACGGCGCGCGGGGGG
>JANNVG010000152.1:0-14717 GCA_031414395.1 Fimbriiglobus sp. | reverse complement strand
CAAGCGGGCGACGACCAAGGGGAGTATGCAGACCCGCCGCCTGATGGCCGCCTGGGACGACGACTTCCTGCTCCAGGTACTGAACGGAATGCCAGAGGCTCATAGTGCGTAAGCCCTAGGGCGGGGGGTGGGCCGCACTACGTCATCGACGCCGCCACCGGCGCGATCCTGAGCAAGCGGTACGAGCAGTAACCAGACCTACCGACCACGTAACCTGAGACTTCAGACATGTCCGCCGTTTCCCCCACTAAAACCTCTAAGTACACCACCGAGCAGATCACCGCCCTCGAAGGGTTGGAGCCGGTGCGGGTGCGGCCCGCCATGTACATCGGCGGGGTCGACTCCAAAGGCCTGCACCACCTGTGCTGGGAGATCGTGGACAACTGCGTGGACGAGTACCTGAACGGGTACGCCGACCACATCACAGTGGTCCTGCACAAGGGCGGGGACAGCATCACCGTGGCCGACAACGGCCGCGGCATCCCCGTGGACACGCACCCCAAGTTCAAGATCAGCGGCTTGGAGTTGGTGCTGACCAAACTGCACGCCGGCGGCAAGTTCGACAACAAGGACACCAACTACTTCTACAGCGGCGGGCTGCACGGGGTGGGGGCGAGCGTGGTGAACGCGCTGTCCAAGAAGCTTGTCGCCACCGTGAAGCGAGACGGCCAAGAGTACCAGCAGACGTTCTCGAAGGGCATCCCGCAGACGAAGCTGGAGAAGAACGGCGCGGCCCGCGGCACTGGCACCACCGTCTTCTTCCAGCCCGACGACTCCATCTTCAAGACGACCAAGTTCGACGGCGAGACGATCCGCCACCGCCTCGAAGACATGTCGTACATCCACGCCGGGCTGAAGATCACCTTCAAGAACGAGGTGAGCGGCGAGACGTTCGACCTGTCGCACCCGAACGGCATCCCCGACTTCCTGGCGAAGGTGGTGACCGACGGCCAGAAGGCGGCCGTGACGGACACCATCTTTCACGCCAAACGCGACACCGAAGACCGCATGGAAGTGGCCATGCAGTGGACCGAGTCGACCGACGAGACCATCCGCAGTTACGTGAACGGCATCCGCACGCCGAACGGCGGCACGCACGAGAACGGGCTGAAGGCCGCCATCCGCAAGGCGGTGAACAACTTCATGGACACGCACAACGTCAACAAGAAGGGGATGCCGAAGATCACGGCCGAGGACATCCGCGAGGGGGTGGTGGCGATCATCAGCGTGTTCGTGCAGAACCCCGAGTTCGAGGGGCAGACGAAGCAGAAGTTGAACAACACCGACACGGAAGCGAAGGTGGACAATTTCGTGCGGTCGGGCCTGGAGACGTGGCTGAACACCAACCCGAAGGCGGCCGACGACATCGTCGGGCGGATCGTGCTGGCGGCGAAGGCCCGCGAGGCGAGCCGGGCGGCGATCGAAGTGACCCGCAAGAGCGCCGGCAACACCCGCCGCCTCAGCCTGCCGGGCAAGCTGGCCGACTGTAAGAGCCGCGAACTCGGCGACAGCGAACTGTTCATCGTCGAAGGCGACTCGGCCGGCGGGAGTGCGAAGCAGGGTCGCAACAACAACTACCAAGCCGTACTCCCGCTACGGGGCAAAATCCTGAACGGCGAAGATCTGCCCACGTTCAAGGTGCTGCAAAATCAGGAGCTCGCCGACCTGACCAACGCCATCGGCACCGGCGCCGGCGACAAGTTCCGCTACGAGGGGCTGCGGTACGGCAAGGTCATCTTGCTCATGGACGCCGACGCCGACGGCCACCACATCTGCACCCTGCTGCTCGACTTCTTCTTCCGCCACATGCCGGAACTCGTCCGCAAGGGGCACGTGTTCATCGCCCAGCCGCCGCTCTACCGCATCGACGTGGGCAAAGAGACCTTCTGGGCGAAGGACGACGAGCACAAGGAAGAGATCCTCGCCAAGCTGAAAGCGAACGCTAAGCCGGACATCACCCGCTTCAAGGGGCTGGGCGAGATGCCGTTCCGCGTGCTGTCGCAGACCACCCTCGACCCGAAGACCCGCACGCTGCTGAAGGTGGAAGTGGACTCCAACCTGGAAGCCAACGACGCCTTCCGCGAGCTGCTCGGCAAAGAGGCCGACAGCCGCTATCGGTTCATCATGGAGAAGGCGGACCAGGCGGTGCTGGAAGAACTCGACGTGTGACGAGAAGTAGAAGCGGCCACGGATGGGACGGATGAAGGCAGGATCAGAACAGTCGATGATCGGGAAGACAGGAAGGCATCGTACCCGGTCTTGCCGACTGCTTCTTTCCTCTGATCCGTTTTCATCCGTGTCATCCGTGGCCGCTTTTTTCATATCCTCCCCGTCATGTGGGATTTCGCCCTCACCGCGTTCACGTCGATCCTCTTCCTGGTGGACCCGCCGGGGTGCATCCCCGCGTACCTCGCCCTCACCTCCCGCTACGACCCGGCCAAGCGGAAGCGGACCGCGCTGGTCGCGTGCGTGACCGCCACGCTGGTGATGAGCGGGTTCGGCGTCGTCGGCGGGTGGCTGTTCCACTTCCTCGGGCTGAGCCTGCCGGCGTTCAAGATCGCCGGCGGGCTGGTGCTGTTCCTGGTCGCCATCGACATGATCCGCGCGCAGCGGAGCACGCAGGAAGACCCAGAGGAGATGAAGGAGGGGAAGGCGTCGTCCGACGTGGCCATCGCCCCGCTGGCGGTGCCGCTGCTGGCGGGGCCGGCGGCGCTGTCAACGGTGGCGGTGCTGGTGGCGAAGGCGGACGGGAAGTGGGAACTGATCGGGATGGTTCACCTGGCGGTCGCCCTCACCGGGCTGACCGGCTACGTCTGCTTCCGGCTGGCCGAGCCGATTCAGCGTCGGCTCGGCACCACCGGCATTCACGTCCTCGGCCGAATCCTGGGGTTGATCCTGGCCGGCATCGCCGTGCAGTTCGTCCTCGACGGGCTACGGGGCGCCGGTGTGGTCCCGGACGCCCCGCCCGTCGCTCGCTGAGGGTGGTTACCCGTCGCGGGTGATGAACCGCCACGCCGCTAGCCCGAGCATGACGGCGATGAACGCCAGGTTGACCAGCAGGAGTTCAGGCCAACTTTCGTCCGGCGGCTCGTCCCACCCGCGCGTTTTCAGCTGTCGTTCCGTCAGCACGCCCTCGGCGATCGTCCGCCCGATCCGCGAGTCCAGTTGGAAGGTGCGCGGGAACACGGCGTGAACGGATTGGAGGACGGGGAACGACGAGGGGGGGAACAATCCCCACAAGTTGCGGTTCGGGTCAAACTCCCTCTGCAGTTCCTCCTTCGACCGTCGCCGCCCGTTCTCGTCAAGTTCGTCGAACTTCCCGCTCTTGATCATCTCCGACACTTTCTTGTTCTCGATCCCACGGTTGCGAATGCCGTCGTTCACCTTGCCGACGGCGAAGAACAAGAACCAGACGGCGACGGTCGCCAGGATGGCCACGAGCGCGTTCCGGGTGAGGACCCCGAAGAGCGTCGAGACGGCGTACAAGATGGCGAACTGGAGGGTGAGCAGCGGCACGGCCAGGAGGAAGTGTTGCGACCAGACGCCGGTTCGCACTCCGATGGTGAGATACACCCCCAGCACCAGCAACGAGGTGAGGAGGAACATGAAGGTCAGCCCGCCGATGTACTTGTACACGAGGAGGGAGACGCGGCCGATGGGTTTGGCGATGAGCAGGTCGAGCGCCCCCTTGTTCATCATGTTGGGGATGAACGAGGAGGTGATGACGACGGCGATCATGGTAATGATCCACCCGCCGATCCCGTTCACCAGGTAGTTCTGAACCATGTAGACGACATCACGCGGCGAGTTGCCGCCGAAGATGGCCGACAACGACTTGTTCACCGGCACGACGAACAGGATGGTGATCTGGTGCGGCCACTCCAACCGCTCCTTCACAGTCGTGCTGGAGGCCGTCACACGGAAGCGCGCGCTGACCGGCTGCCCGACCTTCTTGGGGGCCTTCGGATCGGGGATCGGCGGCTCGACGTCTGGCTTCAGATCGTTCAGGGGTTGAGCCACCTCGCTCACTGTCACGTCTTTGAGCAGGTCGACGGCCCGCATCATCTGCTCCATCCGCTCCTTGGTCACCGGCAGCCGGGCCTTATCCGCCTTCTTCAGGTCGTCAATCGAGGGGCAGGTGACAACCAGATCGAACTCGTGACCAGAGGACCACGGCTCGATCGGATTGGACTCGACCGCCTTTTCCACCGACAACTCGGGCGACCCGAATTCCGGGTTTTGCGCCAAGAGAGCGTTCACCAGGTCGAACCGCGCTTGGAGCACCTCGGCCATCGTGAGTTGTCGGAACGAGACACTGAGCACGAGGATGAGCACCAGGGCGATGAGGATAGCCATCGTCTGGAGGAGCCAGCCGTTCATCGCCTCGCGGTAGGAGTCCTTAAGGACCGCCAGGAACTTGTTCATCAGTTGACCCTCCGGGCGGCCACAGGACGAGCCACCCGCACCGCCCGGCGATCGCTGGCCCCGGTCGCACCTTCCACCAGTCCCATGAACACACTCTCCAGAGTCTGCTTCTGCTCCACCAAGTGCCGCAGCGGCACCTTCTTCGCCCACAGCAGTTCGAGCACCGGGTCGATACTTTGCCCGTCGGTCAGTTCCACCTCCACCCTGTCGCCCACCACGTCCACCTTGAAGCCGGCGGCCCGCACGTCTTGCACCGGGAACGGGGTCCCCTTCTCCAGCCCGATCTCGAAGCGGTTGGCGCGGCGGGTCAAATCGCCCACCGTCCCTTCCCGCACCATCTCCCCCTGGTGGATGATGGCCACCCGGTCGGACATCATCTCCACCTCTCCCAGCAGGTGCGAGTTGACGAAGATGGTGCGGCCCTCGCCCTTGAGCGTCTGAAGCAGGTCGCGGATTTCCTTCCGCCCGACCGGGTCCACTCCGTCGGACGGTTCGTCGAGGAAGATCACCTCCGGGTCGTGGAAGAATGCCTGAGCGATGCCCAGCCGCTGCTTCATCCCTTTCGAGTACGTCTTGATCTTGCTCGTCGCCCGCTTCTTGAGCCCGACGATGTCAAGCGCCTCACCCATCCGGCGGGTCCGCTCCTCCCGACTCATGCCGTACAGTTGGCCGTAGAAGTGGAGGAGCGACACCCCGGTGTGGTAGCCGGGGAACTGGTGGTCTTCCGGCAGATACCCGACCCGCTTGCGGATGTCAGTCTTGCCGGCTTCGGAGCCGAGCAGATAGGCGTCGCCGTCCGTCTTCCGGACGATTCCGAGCAGGATTTTTACCATCGTCGATTTGCCGGCACCGTTCTGCCCCAGCAAGCCGTAGATCTGTCCAGGCTCCACCTTGAGGGTGACGCCCTTCAGGGCTTCAATCGCCCCGTACTGTTTGCGAAGGTCTTTGGTTTCAATCACCGACACGTGGTCGCCTCCCGTGGGGGGTGAGCCGGCCGAACCGGGTGTGGGGTGACATTACGACCGCAAGCAGAGGGCGGCATCGGGGCGGGGGAATACAATTCCCCGAAGACCTCACCCCCCGGCCCCCTCTCCATGTCATGGAGAGGGGGAGCATGTGGAGCCGCGATGCGCCGCACCGTGTTCAAGTCGAAGATCCACCGCGCCACGGTGACGGAAGCGAACCTGGACTACGAGGGCAGCATCTCCGTCGATCAGGACTTGCTCGACGCGGCCGACATCCTGGAGAACGAACAGGTTCACGTGTGGGACGTGACCAACGGCACGCGGCTGATTACGTATGCGCTGTCGGCACCGGCGGGCAGCGGGCGGGTGTGCGTGAATGGGGCGGGGGCACACCTCATCAAGCCGGGCGACCTGGTCATCATCGCCACGTTCACCCAGATGCGGACGCGGGAGGCGCGGAAGTATCAGCCGACGGTGGTGCTGGTGGGCGAGAACAATCGGCCGAAGGAAGTGGCGGAGTGCGATCCGGACGCGGCTTAAGTGTTCTGCTCGCTCCGCGAGCGGTCTTCTGAACCGCTCGCGGAGCGAGCAGAACACGCCGGCCCCACGATCAACACCGCGCCCGTCGTCAGCAGCACCCCGATGCAGCGGTGCGATTGCAACACGCTTTCGAGCAGTGTGTTGCCGACGGTGCGGGCGAGGAGCTGGTAGTACGGCGAGCTGTCGCCACCATCGACGAAGGCGAACGCGGCGGGGGCGGCGATGAGGACGGCGGCGAGGCGGTCGCGGACTCGCCCGGAAGCGATGAGCCGCACGACGAACGGCACCGCGAGGCAGAGCATCGGCAGTTCGTAGGGCAGCAGTTGGCAGCAGTGCAGCGAAGCACACCCTGCCAGGGCGAAGCACCAATCGCGGGTGGGTGTCAGCCTGCCGAACACGACACACCGCAATCCCGCCACGATCAGCACGGCACCGTAGCCCGCCAGCGTGCCGAGCATTCCGAGTTCAATCGCCGGCCCGCCGCCAGCGGCAATGAGTCGGTTCCAGCCGGTAATCTGCTTGTTCACCCCGACGCGGTTGAACTCGACCGTCTGATGCCCCTCCTGCACGTACTTCAGGTAGTCGAGCACGAACAGCGGCTTGCCGAAAAACACCACGCCGGCCAGCACGTTCAACCCCGCCGCCCACGCCGCCACTTCGGCGGTTCGCTTCCACCCGCCGAGCCACCACGCCATCGGCAGCAGCGGGAACGCGATGTGCGGCTTGATGAAGCAGACCGCCCACAGGAGGCACCCGATTCGCTTCCACCCGGCGCGGAACGCCACTTCACCCAACACCACGCACGACAGCACCAACAGCGTGCTCTGGCCGACGATCAGCACGAACAGGGTCATCGGGTTGAGCAGCACCGCCACCACCGCCGCGGCAGTGAACCAGTTCGGCAGCGGCGCATCGGACAGCTTCCGCATTCCCCACCCGGCCACCGCCGCAAGGCCGATGGTACACGCACACCAGAGCGGCTTGGCGATGTCCCACGGCACCGCCACCCACGGGGCGTACACGAGTAGCGCTTGCGGGGTGAGGAAGAAGCCGCTGTTGCCGTCCAGGTTCTCGTCGTCGGGCCAACGCTCTCCCACCCGCGCGTGAATGTTCGCCACGTCGTAGGGGTTGTCGCCGTGCATCGCCAGCGCCGGGCCGGACGAGTAAATCCACAGGTCTTCGTGGTGGTTCTCGCCGACGGCGACACGCCCGGACCAATAGCCGGCGACCAGCACCGCGACGACTGTGGCCGCGATGGCGAGGAGTCGGGAATTCGACGGGGCGGGCGGGTTCATGCCGAAGCGTAGAACACATCTGCGGGTGCGCGCGATTCGCACTTGAAACGCGCGCATCGGTCGGGGACGATACCCCCGCCAATCACGGGTCGCACGGATGCTGTACGAATCGACTCACGTTCGCGTTTCCACCGACGACGGCATCGGCACGCTCTGGCTCAGCCCACCGGGTGGGCGGATCGGGGCCGGTGTGCTGCGTGAATTGTTGCCGTCGATTGAAGCGGTGGCGAACACGCCCGGAATCGAAATCCTGGTGCTGCGCTCCGGCACACCCGTGGGCTTCGGACGTGGGCTGGGCGAAATCACAGACGCCCTCCCGCAACTCGGGGAACGGGTGACAGGTGCCATCACCACGTTACCCATTCCGACCGTGGCGTTCGTCGAGGGGCCGTGCGTCGGGCCGGGGTTGGAGTTGGCGTTGGCGTGCGACGAGCGGTTGGCGGTCGCCGGGCCGGATTCGTGGGTGAGCTTCGGCGAGTTGCCCCCCGGCTGGGGCGGACGCACGCGACTACGGGTGCTGGGTGCGAGGCGGTTCAGCCTAATCACCGCCCGCGAAGCGGTGCGGCTCGGCGTGTTCGATCACGCCTTCTGCGAGCGCCGCGGGAAGATCGAACTGCGGACGTGGCTCGACCGCCGACAGTTCAATCCGCGGAAGCGGGCGACGAGTTGGCGGAGCTGGTTCGTCGATGCGGACGCGGGGTTCGCGGCGGAGCGGCGGGCGTTCCGTGCGGCCGTGCGGGAAGGGATCACCGCTTCGGATGAAGCGCCACCGGCCCGCCCGTTGCGGAGCGTCGGGCTGGTCGGCGTCAGCCCGACCACGCGGTTGCTGGCCGCCGAGTTTGCCATGCGGGGGGTGAGCGTGGTGTGGGTCGAAGGAATACCAACCGGGCTGTTCGCCGAAGCACTTCGTCGCGGACGTGTGACACCACTGGAAGCGGAACAGGCGACCAAGCGGATCCGCCAGACGCACGACGCCGACACCTTGTTCGCGTGCGACTGGGTGATGCTGTCCGACCCGCACTCCGACCTCGCCGGGATGCTCGAGCGCGACCTGCCCCCGCGGGCGATCCTGTGCGTGCCGCCGAATCATCACGACCGTGCCACGCTGCTCGCCGTTCGTCCGCAGCGGGTACTTGGCTTGAAAATGCAGGGCGAAACGGCTGCCCTCACCGACACCGACGCGGACGCCGTGGCGACCGTCGCCGGCTGGCTCGGCACCATCGGCATGACCACCACGACCGCCGAGTTGGTTCCCGTCCCGGTCCTCACCTAACCTGACCTCATGCCCCGACGCAAACTGCCGCCGGCCAAACAGCGCGTCCCGCTGCTCATGGCCCGCCTCGCCGACGCCTACCCCGACACCGGCACCGCCCTGCACTTCGGCTCACGGTTCCAACTGCTCGTCGCCACCATCCTGTCGGCGCAGTGTACCGACGTGCAGGTCAACAAGATCACGCCGGCGCTGTTCGCACGCTTCCCCACCCCCGAGGCGATGGCCGCCGCCACGGTCAAACTGATCATCCCGTTCGTGAAGAGCACTGGCTTTTTCCGCAACAAGGCGAAGAACATCCGCGGGGCCGCGACGGCCATTGTGAAGGAGCACGGCGGGCAGGTGCCCGGCACGCTCGAACAGCTCGTTGCGCTACCCGGCGTCGGCCGCAAGACGGCCAACGTGGTGCTCGGTGACGGCTTCGGCGTCACCGGCATCACGGTCGATACGCACGTCGGCCGACTGAGTCGGCGACTGGGGCTGACCCGCAAGCACGACCCGGTGAAGGTCGAGATGGTGCTGAACAAGCTCGTTCCGCAAGCCGACTGGACGCGGTTCAGCCACCGCCTCATCCTGCACGGCCGCGCCGTGTGTGGGGCACGGAAGCCTCGGTGCGAGGTGTGCCCAGTGGCGGAGTTGTGCCCGCGGATCGGCGTGACGAAACCGAAGGCGGAGGTCACAACCCATCCGGATGGTCTGACAGCCAGGCCCGATGAAACAACTTGAGCCGTTGCCGTGCGTCGTCCGATTCCAGGATCACGTCCATCCCTCCGTCGTAGGGGTGCAGCATCCATCTGCATTCGGGGTGGACCATCATTACGTTGGCGATCTTGTCGTCGGCGACCAACCGCACGAGTGGGTCGAACGTGCCGAGTTGCCATTCCCACAAGCTGGCCGAGACGTGCCAGAAATTCTGCACATCGTCCCCCTCAATCTGGTGCATCGGCACCACTTGCCAGGGCACGGCCGTTGCGTCGAACGTCAGAACCTCGGGATGACGTGGTGCGTTTTCAGTGGACTCTGAATACCTGGTGGTGAGAAGCACCACCCTACTCTCGCGTTCGATCAATTCCCACAGCACGGCGTTGTGCCTCGCCAGGACCGTCTGCATCTCCACCTCGTTCTCCGGATACCGTTTCGACTCGGGCAAACTGTGGAACCGCACCCAGCGTGATCGGAACCTCTCACGCAGGAGGTGCGCGACGGGTTCGCACTCCGGGAAATACTCGTCCCAGTTGGCAAGCATCGTCTCCACTCCATCTCGCGTTGGCTGATAGAACGAGGGTACCACGCCGTGACACCGGAACAAAGCCCCAACGGATTCGCACATGTCTACGCTGCTCGAACGCTTCCTACGATATGCCCGCATCGACACGACGGCCGACGAGCGGAGCACCACCTACCCCAGCACGCCGAACCAAATGGTGCTCGGCGAGCTGCTCCGCGACGAGTTGCTGGCACTCGGACTGAAGGATGCGGACCAGACCGAATACGGCATCGTGTACGCCACGCTGCCGGGGAACGTGCCGGGCGTGCCGACCGTCGCGTTCGTCGCTCACGTTGATACTTCGCCGGAAACCACCGCGAAGAACTGCAACCCGCAAGTCATCCGCAACTATGCCGGCGGCGACATCGTGCTGCCGGGCGACACAACCAAAGTGATCCGCACCGCCGACTCGCCGGAGTTGAACGCCCTCGTGGGCAAGACCGTCGTCACCACCGACGGCACCACTCTGCTCGGCGGCGACGACAAGGCGGGCGTGGCCGTCATCATGGAACTGGTGAAAACGCTGGTCGAGAACCCGGCCATCCCGCACGGGCCGGTGCGCGTCTGCTTCACCTGCGACGAGGAGATCGGCAAGGGCGTCACGCATGTGGACTTGAAGGAACTGGCGGCGGAGGTGGCGTACACGCTCGACGGCGCAGGTGCGGGCGAGGTTGAAGGCGAGACGTTCAGCGCGGACAAAGCGACCGTCACCATCACCGGCATCAACATCCATCCGGCGCTCGCCAAAGACCGGATGTTGAATGCGGTGAAGCTGGCCGGCGAGTTCCTGGCAAAACTGCCGCAGGGTGAGCTGTCGCCGGAAACCACCGAGGGCATGAACGGGTTCGTTCACCCGTACATCATCGAAGGCGGCGTCGGCGAGGTGAAGATTCACATCCTACTCCGCGACTTCGAGACGCCGATGTTGACCGAATACGCCGACATGCTGCGGCGGATCGGCAAGGAGATCGAAGCCGCGCACCCGAAGGCGAAAGTGAAAGTGGAGACGGCCTACCAGTACCGCAACATGCGAGACGGCATGGGGAAGGAACCGCGGGCAGTTCCGTATGCCATCGAAGCCACGAAGCGGGCCGGGCTGACCCCCGTGCAGAAGAGCATCCGCGGCGGCACCGACGGCAGCCGCCTGACCGAGATGGGCTTGCCCACGCCGAACCTGAGCACCGGTGAACACAACTTCCACTCGCCGCTGGAGTGGGTATGCGTGGAGGAGATGGAAAGCTGCGTGCGGGTGTGCGTCGAGCTGGTGCAGGTGTGGGCGGGGAAGTAGACGTGGTACACTGGTCGGAGAGGATCATTCATGAGCGTTGCCACCGCCGCCCGCGTGTACACCACCGAAGACCTGCTCGCTATGCCCGACGACGGCGTGCGGCGGTGGATCATGCGTGGTGAGTTGCGCGAGGAACCGACCGAGTTCGCGGAGCTTGGCATGACCGTCCGCAATCGACTCCACTCTCAAGTGATGGTGACGGTGGGCAGCCTCCTACGAGAGTGGCAACGGGCACGCCCGGTGCCACACGGTGGGGCGTACTGCGGCGAGGTGGGAGTCATCCTGCCGACCGACCCCGCGACGACCGTCGGCGTCGATGTGGTCCTCACTTCGCCCGAGATGGAAGCCGCTCAGACCGACGCCACCACTCTCCTCGAAGGCGTGCCCTTGCTGATGGTGGAAATCTGGTCGCCCAGTATGACGAAGGCGACGATGGATGAGAAGGTGGCCGAGTACCTGAGCGTCGGCGTTCCGACGACATGGGTGATCGACCCGCACTGGCAGAGTGTCACGGTGTATCACCCGAGCCAGGTGCCCACCACCCACTACCAACCCGACAACATTCCGGCCGATCCGAACTTGCCCGGCCTCACCGTCGCCGTCCGCGACCTGTTCGAGTAACCCTCGGAGTTCGCCCATGCTCTCCCGCCGTCGCTTCCTCGCCGCGTCCGGTGCCGCCGTCGCCGCCGGGCCGTTCATCCGCACGCCCCGGGCCGACGAGCCGAAAGACAAGATCAAGATCGCCCTCATCGGCGTCGGCGGGCAGGGCGAGTTCACCCAGAAGAACATCACCGGCGAAGAGGTCGTCGCCCTCTGCGACGTGGACGAGAACCGCGACGGCGTGCCGGCCGGCCGCAAGCTGTTCCCGAAGGCCGAGTTCTTCACCGACTACCGCAAGCTGTTCGACAAGCTTGGCAAGACCATCGACGCCATCGCCGTCTGCACTCCGGACCACCACCACGCCCACCCCACGCTCACCGCGCTCGGCCTCGGCAAGCACGTCTATTGCGAAAAGCCGCTCTGTCACAACATCGGCGAGGTGCGGGCGGTGCAGAAGCTGGCGGCGGAGAAGAAGGCGATCACGCAGATGGGCACGCAGATCCACGCCGGCGACAACTACCGCCGGGTGGTGGAGATCGTGCAGTCCGGGGCACTCGGCAAGGTGAACCGCGTGAAGGTGTGGTGCTCGCGTCGGCCCGACGGCGGGCGAGACATCGCGCCGCCGGCGAAGAAGCCGAGGTTCGACCTCGACCTGTGGCGCGGGCCGGTGGCCGAAGACTTCATTTACGCCAACCACCTGAACTGGCCGCACTTCCACTGGCGGTGGTGGTGGCCGTTCGGCGGCGGCGTGCTGGCCGACATGGGCTGTCACTTCATGGACCTGGCGTTCTGGGCGCTCGACCTGGGCGCGCCGACGAAGGTGAAGGCGAGTGGCGACGCCATCCCGAACGCCGACAACACGGTGCCGGCCACGCTGCGGGTGGACTACACCTTCCCGGCGACGAAGGTCCGCGGCGAGGTGCCACTGAGCTGGTTCCACGGCGTCGCCGGGCCAGATCTGGAAGGGACGGAGAAGTACACCGGGTTCGCCGACGGGGTGCTGTTCGAGGGCGAGGACGGCAAGAAGTTGGTGTCGAACTACGGCAAGCACCAACTGTTCCCGGAGGCGTTCGCCAAAGACTTCAAGCCGCCGGCGCAGTCGATTGCCAAGTCGGTCGGGCACCACAAAGAGTGGCTCGACGCCATCCGCGGCACGGGCAAGCCGCTCTGCCACTTCGGGTACGCCGGCCCGCTCACGGAAACGGTGCTGCTCGGCAACGTGGCCTACCGCAGCGGGCAGGAACTGACGTGGGACACGGTGAAGGGCACGACCGACAAGAAGGAGGCGAACGAGTTCCTGAGCCGGACGCCGCGGAAGGGGTGGGAATACCCAGCGTGAGGGCAAGAAGCAGGTTCACCACGAATCACACGAATACCACGAATCAAGAGAGAAGACGGAATGAGGTCGGGAGGAATGCAGGGAACGATCCGTTCGGCACTCTGCTTCCTGGTTTCCTGCCTTCTTCATTCCTCTGCTCGGGTGCATTGTCTTGATTCGTGCTATTCGTGCTATTCGTGGTGAACAGTCTTTTCACTTCCGCCCTTCGCCGGCATACGCTCCCGTCTCGGTCATCACCAGATCCATGTACACGTCGTGGGCGTCCACCGGAATGCTCGGGAACAACTGGCACTCGAAGGCGAGGGCCACCAGCGGGGCGTCAGTTCGTGCTCGTGCCAGCAGGCGGTCGTAGTACCCCTTCCCCTGGCCCATCCGCCCGCCGCGGGCGTCGAACGCCGTCCCCGGCACCATCACCAGGTCCAGCTCTTCGGGCTGCAAAATCTTCCCCGGCACCGTCCGCAAGTCCGCCCGCGGTTCGAGGATCTTGTACGCCCCTTCCACCAGCTCGCTCATGTCTTCCAGGTGGAACAGCTCGAGCTCGTTCGTCGCCACGATGCAGTACGGCACCACCACCCGCTTGCCGTGGGTCAGGGCTTCGGACAGGGTGTGCCGCGTCCGCACCTCGCTGCCCGCGTCCACGTACCACATGACCGTCTTCGCGGACTGGTACGCCGGCAGCGCCATGAACGCCGCGCAAATCTGCTTGCTCACGGCCTCCTTGTCCTTCTGGGCGATGCGGTTCTTGCGGGCCTGCTCGCGGAGGGCCTGCTTGGGCGACAGCGGTTCGGCGGGCGTACTCATGGCGACTCCGGGGAAAGGGTCAGTATACCCTCTCATTGGTTCCGGCCCACCCACACACCCCCCGCCGGAATCATCCACGCTGGTCCGGAAGAAACTACGTCTGAATGTCCGCCGGGCCACCGGCACGGTCGCCCGCACCCTGCAAGAGTTCCTCGTCACCACCCACTGGGAGTACACCGCCGCCCGCGACCGCCTCCAGCGGCGGGTGGCCGACGCCCTGGCCGAACGGCCGCCATGAGCCACGAGACGGCGGGCGCGACCGCCGAGAACGGGTACTGAAGGGGTTGGCGGCCGGCACCGGGGTGCCGTATTGCGTTGATGTCTGATTGGAGCCGGGGACTATGACCCCGCTAGCGACACACGGCCGACGACCCGTTCGCCCGACGCGCGAGGATGTAGGTCGCGGTCGAGCGCCCCGAAGGGAAGCGAGGCCCGACGGCAGATCACATTTGGTGAAGCGGTTGGCCGTCGGGCCTCACGGTCCTTCGGACCTGTTCGACCGCGACCTACGATTTCCCCAGCACCAGATCCACCACCCAACACCCGCGGACGTGCGGGCCGTCACCGCGGCAGTGCGAGAGGATGTCGGCGTGGCCGCAGCCGACGTCGGCCGGAAGGGATGTAGCAAGTCAGTTCAACGGAACAGCCGATTTGTCGAACGGGGCCACGAACTCGTAGACGTGGTAAGGCAACAGCACTGGCCGCGACACCTCCGGCGGCGGCAGGCGGCGATGATCCATATACCATGTGAAGTGTAGCGGCAGCGGATCGACCGAGGCGTGACTCTTCTCAGTGACTGTCCCACAAGGGGTGGTCGGGGGCGTAAAATAGCCCATGAGAACTCAATCCTACCCGAGTGATGTGACCGACGAGCAGTGGGTGTTGATCCAGCCGCACATCCCGGTGTACCCCGGCGGGCGGCCCCGC
>JANNVG010000151.1:0-8592 GCA_031414395.1 Fimbriiglobus sp. | reverse complement strand
CATTACTTCCGGGGCACCGTCAGGCGGACCTCCCCGTGGTCGCCGCGGCCGACGAACACCGGGTCGTCGGCCGCGAACACCGGGCCGGCGAACACGCACACCTTCTCCGCCCGCGTCTCCTTCTGCACCATGTTCTCCAGGTCGCCCCAGTTGTCCACGCCGCGGGCACTCTGGTTGAACCCGGACACCTGCGGCGAGCAGTTGGTGGTGTGATAGGTGTCCCCGTTGGCCATCTGGATGTCGGCGAACGAGGTGCCGTAGGCCACGTCGTCGCGGCGGATCAGGTGCCCCTTGTCGAACGCCCCGCCGTCCTTGGTGAAGAACACGTCGGGCAACTGGAAGTCCCCCGCGAGGCGGGGGTCGGGCACCCACTTCTCGATGTCGTTCGCGCCCAACTCGGACAACTCCTGCCGGGTGAACCGCCGGCCGTTCACCGTCCGGGAGGCGGGTCGCCAGTCCACGTTGGCCGCACAGTACAGGGCCAGCCGCCGCTTCTTGTGCATCAGCACCGAGAAGTGGTGGTACTTCAACTCGACGCCGCCGTCGTCCAGCTTGGCCGCCACCCGCTTGCCGGCGGCGGTCAACTCCGGCAGCGGCACCGGGTCGCCGTCCGCCAGGCCGAGGAAGTCGGCCTGGTAGCCGTCGCGGGTGTCCAGTCCGGGGGCGATGACCGGCACCTTCATCGCCTCCACCGGGGCGACCGGCGGGGCGGCATCAGGCGGGGAGTATGGGTCGGGGGGCGGAAGTGCGGCGACCGGGCCGATGGAGCCGACGGTCACGCTGATGTGCAGCGGCAGGGTGAACGTGGCGGTGGCCGACCCGTAGACGGGTGGCGATGAGGTGAGCGGGACGGGCGGCACCGCGGCGACCGGCCCCTCGCTGCCCACTCGCCGCCAGGCGGCGTCGTAGGCGGCCGTCGGCGGCACCGTGCCGGCGAAGTTCACCCCGGCGGCCACCACCCGCGGGTCGCGGGCCAGTTCGGCGGCGGGCACGGCGTAGTTCGCCTTCAGGTACACGCCGGCGAAGTGCAGCCCGACCACCAGCCCGGAGGTCAGGTCGAACACGGCCGACCCGGACGCCCCGCCGAGGGTGGACCCGTCGTGCGTGACGGCCGACACGACCGTCTCGAAACTGCGGATGTCCGCCCGCTCCCGCAGCTTGCCGGGCATGAACCGCTTCACCTCGAACACCCCGCCGAAGATGCGGGTCTGGACGGCCGCGTCGTTGCGGGTGTCGAACGCCGGGTAGCCGACGGCCGCCACGTCCCTCCCGCTCAGGTTGGCCGGCGGGTCCACACTCAGGCGGAGAGGGGTGATGCCGTCCAGCCCGTCCACCCGCAGCAGTGCCATGTCCCAGTGCGGGTGGACCATCAGCACCTGCCGCACGTCCAGCGGGCGGGCCGGGTCGGGGGACGGGTCGCCCGCCTGCCGGCCGAAGTGGACGGCCGCGTCACCCGCCCGGTAGACCAGCCCGCGGTTGCCCACCCCGCTCGTGAACAGGGCGGCCACATGTCGGTTGGTCATGAGCAGCCCCGGCCCGACCACGAACCCGGTGCCGGCGAACGGCAGGCGGTCATTGGTCGGCAGTTCCACCCGCCCGACGGCGGCGAACAGCGGCTGCACCCGCCCCCGCACGGCCGCCGCGTTCAGGTGCTGCCACGGCGCCTCCAGGCGGGTGTACACCCCCCCGCGGATGAGCGCCGCCGGCCGGCCGGTGGGCATGACGATGGCCTCTTGGGCCAGCAGTTCGGCGTCGGTCAGTTGGTCGCCGCGGCCGGCCAGCAGCTTTTGCAGCCCGCTGTCCGCCGCCGCCCCCGTGTCGAACGACTCGTACCCTTCGGCCGCCGCCGGCCCGCGGGCCAGTGCCTCCACGTCGGTTTCCTGTTGCATCCGCTGCACGGCGGCCGTCAGGCGGGTGATCTTCTCGGCGCGGGTCACGGACATGGGCAGGCTCCGGGGGGTGATCAGAAACGGGAGCGGATGAGATTCGCGGATTACTCGTATGATATGACAGACTCGTCCTGTAACATAAGTCCGGAAGTGAGCCACACGTCCGACACCCGCCACGACGGGGGACCGCATGTCCAGCCCGGACCTGATTCTCACCGGCATCAACGGCACCACCGGCGGCTACCTTTCCGGCCCGCATACGCCGGACGAGGTGTACGCCGCCGTGGTGCCGCCGGCTCTCGTCGCCACCAGAGGCGAGCACTACGCCGACCTGCGGGAGAAGACCAAGCGGTTGGGGGAGGACCACTACGAACTGGCCTTCGGCCTCGACCCCAACAACCTGGCCAAGACCGGCTGGGGGGTGATCTTCCCCCGCGATGCGCCGGCACAGGTGATCGACGCCCTCAAGCCGCTGATCGACCACCGCCGTGCGGCGGCGGGCAAACACTGCTACCAGTTCAGCGGCTCCCGCGGGCCGTGGCCGGGCGAGGAGAAGGCGGCATTCCTGGCCCGGCACGGGGTGGGCAGCGGGCAGCCGGTGACGCCCAAGTCCGGGGTGCCGTACTACCTGCTGCTCGTCGGCGGGCCGGCCGACCTGTCGTGGCGGTTCCAATACGAACTGGACGTGGACTACGCCGTCGGCCGCGTTCACTTCGAGACGCCGGACGGGCAGCCCGACTACGCCGCCTACCGGCGGTATGCGGTGAGCGTGGTGCTGGCCGAGACGACCGCCCCGCCGCTGCCGGCGGTGGCCGGCGTGTTCGCCCCGCGGCACGACCCGGCGACCACCTACAGCGCCGACAGTTTGGCCAAACCACTGCTGGACGAGTGGCCGACCTGGGATGAGACCGCCGGCTGGCAGTTGACCGAGGCGCGGGGGGCGAAGGCCACGAAGAAGCGACTCGGCGGGCTGGTCGGCGGGGCCGATACGCCGGCCGTGTTGTTCACCGCCAGCCACGGCATCGGGTTCGAGGCGACCGACCCGCTGAACCGCCAACGGCCGCACCAGGGGGCGGTGGTGTGCCAGGATTGGAAAGACCTGCCGGACAAGGTGGGGTCCGGGTCGCGGGGCGGGTACTTCGCCGCCGACGACGTGCCGGACGACGCCCGCGTTCACGGGCTGGTGTCGTTCCACTTCGCCTGCTTCGGGGCCGGCACTCCGGCGGTCAACGACTTCCCCGATTTGAAAGACAAGGTGTTCAAGAACGAGGCGCTCGCCCCGGCCGCGTTCTCCGCCCGCCTGCCCATGCGGCTGCTCGGCCACCCGAACGGCGGGGCGTTGGCCTTCGTCGGGCATGTGGATCGGGCGTGGAGTTGCTCGTTCCTGCTCGCCCAGACCGGCGCCCCGCAGGTCGGCCCGTACAGTGAGTTCTTGAAGATGGTGATCGCCGGCCAACGGGTGGGGCGTGCCCTCGACGCGGTCAACCGGCGGTACGCCAGCCTGGCCAGCCAACTGACCAACTACCTCGACCAGTTGCGGGCGAACTACCAGCCGGACGCGGCGTTCAAAGGGGATGTGACGCGGCTGTGGCTGGAGCACAGCGACGCCCGCAACTACGTCCTGTTCGGCGACCCGGCGGCGCAGGTCCGCACCGCCGCCGACGGCCGGCGGACCGACATGACCGAACAGTTGGCGAGGGCCGCAGTCACCCCGAACGGCAGTCCCACGCCCGCTGCACCGCCGTCGCCCACACCGATACCCACGCCGTTTGACCCTCCGACCGGATCACAGCCGACAAGCGGTTCGATCGGGCTGCTCGACAGTTACCAGTTGCAAGCTACGGCCGAACGGTTTCGGTTGATTTCCCAGCGAACCCCGACCGCTTTCGACGCCGCCACGGGAACGCCTGACCTCCTTCGGACGAACTCCCGCGAGCGACTCGTCGCCCGACTCAAGCGGAAAGGGCTTTCACCCGAACGCGCGGAGATGGAAGCGGATCGTATCCTCCGAGGTGAACCCGGAGGGTCGGTCGAGTTACACCACAACCCGGCGGCCCCCCCGCCACCGCCGGCGGATCGGCCGGGGCAGGAACGATTGTTCAGCACCAACGGGCTGCTCCCGGCACGATACCTCAACCTGGGCAGCACGGCCAGCCGCTCGGTCGGCCGGATCTCGGTCGGCCCGCCGGCGCGGGGATTCGGGACCGGGTTCCTCGTCTCCCCACAGCTTCTGCTCACGAACAACCACGTCTTGCCCACCCCAGGCGATGCGGCGGCGAGTGCGGTCGAGTTCGATTACCGCGAGCAGGTCGGCGGGGCCGTCCCACAGCCGGTCCGTGTTCACCTCGACCCGGCCACGTTCTTCGTCACCGACCGGCGGCTCGACTACACCCTGGTGGCGGTGCGACTGCCGGCCGGCACGCCCGGGCGCCAACACCTGCGGCTGACGGACGGGGTGGGGGCATACGTGTTGGGCGAGCGGGTGAGCATCATCCAGCACCCCGGCGGACGCCCGCAGCAGGTGGCACTTCGGGACAACCAAGTGGTCAACGAACTGCCCGAGTTCGTCTGGTACAAGACGGACACGCAGCCTGGGTCGAGTGGGTCGCCGGTGTTCAACGACGAGTTCGAGCTGGTGGCCCTGCACCACAGCGGCGTGCCCAAGAGGAACCCGGCCGGTCAGCCGCTCCTCCGCGGTGGCGGCATCTGGACGCCCGGCGTGCCGACCGAGTTGATCGACTGGGTGGCCAACGAGGGGGTGCTCATCCCGGCCATCCTGACCGACCTGCAAGCCCGCCCGCACGACCCCGGCCCCCGCGCCCTGCTCGACGAGATGACGCGCGCGGCGACCGCCCCCCCGCCGGAGCGCGCGGACGTGCCCGCCACACCCGACCGCACGGCCGTTCAACCGCCGCCCCCGCCGTCCGGCCGCACGGTGGTGGAGTTGAACGTGCCCCTGCGGGTGCGGGTGACGGTGGAAGTCCTCGGCCCGTCGCCGGACGCCGCCCTCACCCGCGAGACGGACTGACCCATGACCAACCCGGAACTGGAACTGTTCTTCTACCGCCAGGGGGAGGCGGAGTACGCCGTCGCGCTCACCCTGCGGCTGCCCGGCGACGAGGCCCCGCGAGAGGGGGCCGGGACGGTGCGGTTCGCCGACCCCGCCCTGTTCGATCCGGTCGCCGCCGTCGCCGACCCGGAGGGGTACGGGCGGAAGTTGGGCGAAGCGGTGTTCGCCGCGCCCGCGGTGGCGGACAAGGTGCGGGAGGTGTTGGACGCCGCCAGCCAGCCCGACAGCGGGCGGGCGCGGGTGCGGCTCCGCACCGACCCGCGGGCGCACAAGCTGCACCGCCTCCGCTGGGAGCTACTCCGCCGCCCGCTGCCCGACCCGGCCGGCGGGCCGCCGCGGTGGGAGTGGCTGATCGCGGAGGGGCGGGTGTCGTTCAGCCGGCACCTGTTCAGCGGCGACCTGCGGGGGGTGAAGCTGCGGCCGAAGTCGGCGCTGCGGGCGGCGGTGGTGGTGTGCAACCCGTCCGACGTGACCCGCTTCCACACCGGCGGCGCCCGCCCGCTGGCGGCCATCGACGTGGCGGCCGAACTGCAACTGGCGCGAGACGGGCTGCGGGGCCTGGAGAGGACCGAACTCACCTCGGCGGCCGGGCCGGTGACGAAGGACTTGCTGGTGAAGGTGCTTCACACCGAGCCGGACGTGCTGTATCTGGTGGCGCACGGGGCGGTGGTGGAGGGCGAGCCGCGGCTGCTCCTCCAGTGGGGGGACGACGCCGTGCCGCCGTTCACCCCCGGCTCCGCCCGGCTGGTGTCGGCGGCCGACCTGGTGGACGTGCTCGCCCGCGGGCGGACGCTGCCGCGGCTGGTCATGCTGGTGTCGTGCCAGAGCGGCGGGGGCGGCGACGACCCGACCCCGGACGGCCCGCTCACCGCCATCGGCCCGCGGCTGGCCGAGGCGGGGGTGGCGTCCGTGATGGCCATGCAGGGCAACCTGAGCATGACCACCGCCAAGCTTTTCCTGCCCGCCTTCTTCGCCGAACTCCAGACGAGCGGGGCGGTGGACGCGGCGGCGGCGGCCGGGCGGAAGGCGGCGGTCGACGGCAACCGCCCCGACGCGTGGGTGCCGCTCCTGTTCACCCGCCTGGTGGAGGGCCGCATCTGGTATCAGGCCGGCACCACCCGCCCGGAAGACTTCGCCTGGGACGCCCTGTGGACGCAGATCAACCGCGGCAAGTGCGTGCCCATCCTCGGCTCCGGCCTGCTCGACCCGTTCGTCGGCGACACCCGCGAACTGGCCCGACAGTTGGGGACCGCCGGCCGCTACCCGCTCGCCCTGAGCAGCCGCGACGACCTGCCGCAGGTGACGCAGTACCTGAAGGTGATGGAAGACGAGGACGTCACCCGGTTCAAACTCGTCCGCACTCTGGCCGAGGCCGTCCGCCGCCGCTGGCCGGACGCCCCCCACGGCCTGCCGGCCGACCTGTCGGCGGTGGACGGCGGGGCGGTGCAGCGGGCGATCACTGCCGCCTGGGAGGTGGCGCGGGCGAAGGGGTTCGAGCCGCACCAATACCTGGCCGCGCTTGGCAAGTTCAAACTGGTGGTGAGCACCAACCCGGACGCGCTCATGGCCACGGCGTTCGAGCGGGCCGGGCGGCCGGCCGCCGTCCACTCGTGCGACTGGCTGCGGGACGAACAGGAGGACGTCAGCCCGCCCCCGCCGGCCGACCGCTCGACTGCCACCGACCCCACCCCGGCCCGCCCGCACTTGTTCCACCTGTTCGGCCAGCTCGACCAGACCGACACCCTCATCCTGACCGAAGACGACTACTTCCGCTTCCTCACCACCGCCACCTACCGCCAGGCGGAGGCGAAGGGGGCGGTGCGGGACGCCGACCTGTTCGACGCCGTCCGCCGCGGGGCGCTGGCGTCCAGCAGCCTGCTGTTCCTCGGCTTCCGCATCCACGACTGGGACTTCCGCACCCTGTTCCGCCTGCTCGTCAACCAGCCGGGGCGGTGGAAGCGGAACAGCCTCACGCACGTGGCCGTGCAGATCGACCCGGAGGACGGGTCGGAGGCGGAGGTGGCCCAGGCGCGGCGGTACATCCAGAAGCTGTACGCCAAGCTGGCCGGCGGGTGGGGACCCGACGACGGCAAGGTGGCCGTCTTCTGGGGCAGCCCCGAAGAGTTCCTCCGGGAGATGGACCGCACATGTCCGAAACCGCCCTGACCCCCGCCCCCGACGCCTTCGTCGGCCCCCGGCCGTACCCGCCCGACCGCCGGCTGTACGGCCGCGAGCGGGAGCTCACCATCGTCACCAACCAGTTGTTGTCCGACCGGCTGGTGCTCCTCTACTCGCCGTCCGGGGCGGGCAAGTCGTCCCTCCTCCAGGCGATGGGCGGGGTGCTCGACCGCATGAAGGCGGACGAGGACTTCCACGTCCTGCCGGTCGGCCGCCTGAACCAGCCGGCCGCCGCCGGCCGCAACCGCTACAAGGCCAGCCTGACCGCCTCCCTCGGCTGCCCAGACCAGGACTTGGCCGCCGTCGTCCGCCCCGACGCGGCGAGCGACCGCCCGACCCTGCTGGTCATCGACCAGTTCGAAGAACTGCTCACCCTCGACCCGACCGACACCCCCGCCAAGCGGGAGTTCCTGACCGAACTGGCCCGCGTGATGCAGTCGCCGGCCGTCTGGCTGCTGGTGGCCATGCGGGAGGACCACGCCCCGGCCCTCGACCCGTACCTGCCGCTGTTGCCCACCCGCCTGCGGTCGCGGTTCCGCCTCGACCTGCTCACCCTGCCGGCCGCCGACCGGGTGGTGCGGCAGACGCTGGGCGAGTTCGGCGTGCGGTTCGACGGCGACGAGGCGAACCAGGTGAAGCTGGCCGGCGGGCTGCTGACCGACCTGGCGCGGGTGAACGTGCCCGGCCCGGACGGGCGGGACCACGCCGTGCCCGGCACGCACGTCGAGCCGGTGTTCCTCCAGGTGGCCTGCCAGAAGCTGTGGCGGGACACCCGCCCGCGGGCGGTCCTCACGGCCGCCGACCTGACCGCCCAGGGGGACGTGTCGGCCGCCCTGCGGGGGTACTACGACACGGCCGTGCGGGAGGCGGTGGCGGCCACGCCGGGGGCGAGCGAGCGGGCGGTGCGGAACTGGGTGGGGCGGGAGTTGGTGTCCGACGGCGGGGTGCGGCTGCCGACCCTAGGCGACCAGGACGGCGGGCCGGGGGTGCCGGTGGCCGTGCTGGGCGAACTGGCCAAGCGGTACGTGCTGCGGGCCGAGACGCGGAACGGCCGGCGGTGGTACGAGCTGGCCCACGACCGGCTGGTCGAGCCGGTGCGGGCGAGCAACGCGGCGTGGCGATCCGAGCGGCTCACCCGCTTCCAGCGGCAGGCCGAACTGTACGCGGCGGCGGCGAACAAGACGCCCGACCTGCTGGTGAGCGGGGACGTGCTGACCGAGGGCGAGGCCCTGCCGCCGGCCGACTTGAGCGCCGCCGACCGCGAGTTCCTGGAGGCGTGCCGCGCCGAGCGGCACAAGCGGCGGCTCCAGGTCCGCCTGTGGGCGCTGGGGGCCGCCGTCGTGCTGGTCGCCCTTGCCGGCGGGTTCGCCGTGTATCAGGTGAAGGCGAACGCCGACGCGAAGGCGGAGAAGAAGAAGCAGGATGACGACGCGGCAGCCAAACGGGGAGAGATCG
>JANNVG010000150.1:0-3165 GCA_031414395.1 Fimbriiglobus sp. | reverse complement strand
CGGGCGTCCCGCCAGCTCGGATGCGGGCGGGACGCCCGCGCTCCCGGAAAGAGGCTCCCCATGCGTCGTGTCACCGATCTGCCGCTGTGGATCGGCACTGCACGGGATGCCCGCGACCTGCGGGGGATCCACGAAGCGGGTATCGAGGCGGTGGTCGATCTGGCGATGGACGAACCGCCAGTTCAACTGACCCGCGAGCTGCTATACCTGCGGTTCCCCTTGGTGGACGGTGGCGGCAACCCGGAGTGGTTGCTCCGGTTGGCGGTCGAAGCGGTGTCAGGGTTGTTGAAGGCCGGTGTGCCGACGCTGGTGGCGTGCAGTGCGGGTGCGAGTCGTTCACCTGCCATTGCGGCGATGGCCCTCGCCCGGTGGAAAGGGATTTCACCAACGGGCGGGTTGAAGTTGATCGGGACCGGCGACGTGTCGGTGACGCTGTGGGGTGAGTTGTCTGTCTTGTTCACGATCGGGAATATGCCAGGCGAATCGGAGGGCCGACGGGAGGGAGTATCGTGAGCAGGCCGGACAAAACGCTCGAACGTGTTCTGAGTGGGCGGAGTGACGCGAACATCCGGTTCGCCGACTTGTGCCAACTGCTCACGCACTTGGGATTCGCCGAACGGATACGCGGCGACCACCACGTCTTCACCCGCGACGGCGTGGTGGAGATTCTGAACCTGCAACCTAACGGCTCGAAAGCAAAGGTGTACCAAGTGCGCCAAGTGCGAGACGTCATCACGACTTACGGGCTTGGGGCGGACGACGCGGACGCCGATGAGGAGGACACCGATGAGTGACATCCGCTACGAGTTGGTCATCTACTGGAGTGAGCCGGATCAGGCGTTTGTCGCCGAAGTACCGGAGTTGCCGGGTTGCGCCGCAGACGGCCCGACGTATCAAGAGGCGGTGGCAGCGGTGCAGTTGGTGATCGCCGAGTGGATCGAGACGGCGAAGGAGTTGGGACGCGACATTCCGAAACCGAAAGGCCGGCTGATGTTCGCGTGATTGTGACCCGCTCTCGGGGCGAGCAGACCACTTGGAACCTCTGCCGATGTGCGGCATTGCCGGGATGATCGACCTGAACGGGACGCGGCGACAAGCGCCGGCGGGCGTGGTCGCGCGCATGGCTCAGGCCATCTATCACCGCGGGCCGGACGAAGACGGCGACCTGAACCGCGCCGGGTTGCACTTCGGCATGAGGCGTCTGAGCATCGTGGGACTCGCCGACGGTCAGCAACCCATCGGCAACGAAGACGGCTCCGTGCAGGTGGTGTTCAACGGCGAACTGTTCGACCACCCCGAACAGCGGAAGGAACTGGAAGCGAAGGGGCACGTCTTCCGCACGCACACCGACACCGAACTCATCCCGCACCTGTACGAAGACCACGGGCCGCACGGCATCTGGGACCACCTCCGCGGGCAGTTCGCCATCTGCCTGTGGGACGGCCGCACCAACGAGTTCATCCTCGGCCGCGACCGCGCCGGCATCTGCCCGCTCTTCTACACCACCCGGCGGGTGGACGGCACCGACTGGCTGCTCTTCGCCTCCGAAATGAAAGGGTTGTTCGCCAGTGGATTGGTGCCGGCGAAGGCCGACCCGGTCGGGCTGAACCACATCTTCACCTTCTTCGCCATGCCCGGCCCGGCGACGGTGTTCGAGGGCATCTCGTGCCTGCCGCCGGGTCGGTACTTGCACATCAAGCCGGGGCCGGGCGTCGATTTAACACAGCGGACGTACTGGCAGGTGACGTACCCCGACCGCGGGCAGGAGGAGTACGGGCACGACGCGAACAAGGTGATCGACGAGTTCGAGGCGGTGCTGATGGCGTCGGTGGACCGCCGGCTGCGGGCCGACGTGCCGGTGGTGTCGTACCTGAGCGGCGGGGTGGATAGCAGTCTGGTGGTGGCGATGGCGTGCAAGGCGCTCGGCCGGCCGATCCCGACGTTCACCGTGAGCGTGGGGAAGAAGGAGTTCAACGAGGAGAGCGAAGCGCTCGAGACCGCCCGGCACCTGGGCTGCACGCCGGTGGTGGTGCCGCTGGGCGACGCCGAACTGCGGGGCGATTACCCCAGTCTGATCCGCGCCGCCGAGTTCCCCGTCATCGACACGTCGTGCCTCGGCCTGATGCACCTCGCCCGCGCCGTGCGTGCGAACGGGTACAAGGTGGCGCTCACCGGCGAGGGGGCCGACGAGTGGCTCGGCGGCTACCCGTGGTTCAAGTACCACAAGATGAGCGCGTGGCTCGACGCCATTCCGGGCCTGCCGCTCGGGTTGTACGTCCGCACGCTCGGGCTGAAGGCGACCGGCCAGCCGACCTACCCGATGAGCGAAGTGATGAAGGTGCGGAAGACGCTCGGCGGGCACAACGGGTGGGTGGACGTGTACGGCATGATGTCGCTGAACAAGCTGCGGTTCTTCAGCCCGGAGATGAAGGCGTTCGCGCTCGGCCGCTCGGCCTACGAAGACCTGGAGTTGAACCCCGACCTGCACCGTTGGCACCCGTTCCACCGCCAGATGTACCTGGGCGCCCGCATCATGCTGCCGGGGCACTTGCTGGCCAGCAAGGGCGACCGCGTGGCCATGAGCCAGAGCGTGGAGACCCGCTACCCGTTCCTCGACGAGCGGGTGACGGACTTCATGGCCAAGCTGCACCCCCGCTGGAAGCTCCGCGGGCTGTTGAAGGACAAGTACGTCGAGCGGAAGGTGGCCGAGCGGTGGCTACCCAAGCCGGTGGCGTGGCGGAAGAAGCTGATGTTCCGCGCGCCGATGGACTCGTGGGTGAAGGGCGGGGCGAACGCTTCGGCCGAGGCGTGGGTGGATCAGGTGCTGTCGCCCGAGTCGCTCCGCAAGAGCGGGTACTTCGACGCCGAGGCGGTGTTGCAGGCGAAGGCGAAATTGGCGACGATGCGGCGGACGCCCGCGCGGGTGGGGTTGGAAATGGGCCTGACGGCCGTCACCGCGACGCAGGTGTGGCACCACCTGTACGTGGGCGGCGGGCTGTGCGACCTGCCGACGTCCGTGACGACGCCAGCGCCCGGCCAGACGTGGGCGGCGTAACTAAAGGCGAACGGCGCGACGTGAGTCCGCCGGTTCGGGTTCGGGTGAACCGCGGGTGTCAGCCCGCGGGTGGTACACCCAGGCGGCTCACGCCGCCGGTTCACCAAAAC
>JANNVG010000149.1:0-5591 GCA_031414395.1 Fimbriiglobus sp. | reverse complement strand
GTGGAACCCCGAACGCAGTGAGCGGGGTGAATTCACAACCCACCCGGTCACTGCGTTCCCGGTTCCAACCCGGTCACTGCGTTCCCGGTTCCAACCCGGTCACTGCGTTCCCGGTTCCAGTCGGAATGACCCGGTCACTGCGTTCCCGGTTCCAGTACTTGAGGTTCCCCCATGCCCCGCTTGCTCCTCCCGCTGGTCGTGGCGGCCGTCGCCCTGGCCGGCGCCGCCCGCGGCCAAGACGCCGTCAACGAGGCCACCGAGAAGGCGATGGTAGAGGCCGCCGCCAAGGCCGCGCCGTGGGTGTGCAAGATCGAGACGGCCGGCGGGGCGGCCACCGTCGGCGCGCCCGGCGGCGGGGGCGGACCCCCCGGCGGCGGCCCGCCGCCCGTCCGCAAGGGGAGCGGCCCGACCACCGGCCTGGTGGTGAGCAAGGACGGGTACGTCATCACCAGCTCGTTCAACTTCGCCAACAAGCCGACGGACATCTTCGTCACCGTGCCCGGCAAGGACCGCAAGGTGGCCAAGGTGGTCGCCCACGACACCGCCCGCATGCTCACGCTGCTGAAGGTGGACCACGCCGACCTGAGCGTGCCCGAGGCGTTCCCCAAGAAGGACGTGAAGGTGGGCCAGTGGTCGATGGCCGTCGGGCGGGCACTCGACGCCGACCTGGTGTCCGCGCCGGGGTACAGCAAGGGCATCGTGAGCGCCGTCAACCGCATCTGGGGCAAGGCCGTTCAGACCGACTGCAAGGTGTCGCCGGTGAACTACGGCGGGCCGCTGGTGGCCATCGACGGGCGGGTGATCGGCGTGCTGGTGCCGGCCTCGCCGACCGCCGAGGGGGACACCGCCGGCATCGAGTGGTACGACTCGGGCATCGGGTTCGCCATCCCGCTCGACGACATCAACGCCGTGCTGCCGCGGCTGAAGGGGGGCAAGGACATCGGCCGCGGGGTGCTCGGGTTCAACCCGAAAGAGCCGGAGGAGATGTACAACGTGCCGGTGACGATCGGCAGTATCGCCAACGACTCGGCCGCCGCCAAGGCCGACCTGAAGGTGGGCGACGTGATCACGCACATCGACGGCAAGCCGGTGTCGCACTTCTCCGGGCTGAAGCACACCCTCGGGCCGAAGTACGAGGGGGACGAGATCGCCCTCACCGTCACCCGCGACGGCAAGGAGATGAAGTTCGCCAAGGTGGTGCTCGGGTCGGCCGCCGCCGCCGCCTTCGCCCAGCCGTTCTTCGGCATCCTGCCCATGCGGGACGACCCGGACGCCGGGCTGGAGGTGCGGTACGTGTACCCGAAGAGTCCGGCCGAAGTGGCCGGCATCAAGGAGGGCGACCGCATCATGAAGGTGGGGGCGGGCGGGCCGGTGCGGCCGGGCGCGCCGGTGCCCCCCGGCGGGGGCCTGATCCCCATCACCGGCGGGCGGACGCAGCTCGGGCAGATCGTCCGCGCCACCCCGGTGAACACCGAACTGAAAGTGGAACTGAAGCGGAAGGAGACCGGCAAGAGCGAGACGGTGACGGTGAAGGTCGGCGCCATCAACGAGGAACTGCCCGAGAAGCTGCCGATGCCGTCGAGCAAGCAGCGGGCGCTGGACAAGCCGAAGGTCGCCCCCGGCGGCCCCGCCCCGAAGCCGGGCGAACCCGCCAAGCCGGAGGAGAAGAAGGAGGACGAGAAGAAGAAGGAGGACGAGAAGGACGAGTTCGAGAAGGGGCTGCTGGAGGGGCAGGCGAACAAGGTGACGGGGCGGGAGTACTGGATGTACCTGCCGGACAACTACGACAAGAACAAGAGCTACGGGGTGGTCATCTGGCTGCACGCGGCCAAGCCGGGGGCGAAGGAGGCGAAGGACATGAAGAAGATCTGGGAGGACTACTGCGACGCGGCCAACTTCATCATCATCGCCCCCAAGTCGAAGGGGGCGCAGTGGGTGCCCACCGAGACGGAAGAGGTGGTGGCGACGGTGAAGGAGGCGGTCAAGCCGTTCACCATCGACCCGGCGCGGGTGGTGGTGCACGGCATGGGCATCGGCGGGTCGATGGCCCTGTACATGGCGTTCAACGCCCGCGAGTACGTCCGCGGGGTGGCCGTCAGCGGGGCGCCCCTCGCCGGCAACGCCAAGGACAACCTGCCCAACCAGCCGCTCGCCTTCTTCCTCATCGCCGGCGACAAGGACCCGCTGCTGAAGGAGATTCAGGAGACCACCACCAAGCTGAAGGCGAAGAAGTTCCCGCTCATCTACCGCGAGATCACCGACTTCGGCAAGCAGTACATCGACCAGAAGACGCTCGACGAGCTGACCGTGTGGCTCGACTCGATGGACCGGATTTGACCGGCCAACCGGGTGTCCGACTCTCGCCGAGAGTCGGACGGGGTGTGTAGCGAGTGAGTCTCCCGTGGGGCGCGTGCAAGCATCCACTCGCTCCACGCCGGCTTCCCAGGTGTCGGCCCCCGTCCGACTCTCGGCCACCCGACCAGACCCGGCGGCTCACGCCGCTCAACTCGCCTCGTTCGCACCTCACTTCTTCAGCGCCTCACACGCCTTCGCCGCCTCCTCCCGCACCCACGAGTCGGCGTCGGTGGTCAACTCGCCCAGGGCCGCGATCACGTCCTTGTGCGCCATCTGGTGGTGGGCCAGGTGGCGGAGGCAGTCCACCCGCACGGCGGCCGGCGCCGCCGACTTCGCCCCGGCCACCAGGCACGACGCCACCATCGGGTGCGCCGTCCAGTCGTGCTTCACCAGTTGGCGGATGGCCGCGTGCTGGTCGGCCGGCGTCTCGCCCAGCAGCAGTTGGTGAACGAGCGCCTCCACCGCCTTCGCGTCCGCGGTCTCGACCGCCACCGCGACGGCCGGGGTGACGGCTTCAACCGGCTTCACCTCGGTCGGCGGCGGCAGGTGAACCGGGGCCGGTTCGACGGCCGGCACCACCGGGCCGCTGACCGCCGGCGGCACGTCCACCTCGTCCGGCACGAACCGCACGCGGCTGACGCTCGGCGCGGGGGCCGGGGCGTCGGCCCCCTTCACCGGCGGGGTCATGCGGGCGGACGCCACCATCTGCACCGGGGCCGGGGTGCGGGTGGGGTAGGCCGCCTGCGTCACGACCGGGGCCGGCGCCTTCGCCTGAATGCCGGTTTCCAGGATGCCGGTGCTGTTCCGCGTGCCGCTCGCCAGCGGCTGGCCGTACATGGCGGCGGTGGTGGCGTAGGTGTCCACGAACGCGGCCAGCACCTCCTTCGCCCGCTCCACCTGCTTCTGGGTGGGCGGCCCGCACGGCCCGCCGCTCATCTTCTTGTCATCCTTCTTGTCGTCCTTCTTGTCGTCGGCCTTCTCCCCCTCTTTGGGCTGTTCGCCCTCCTTCTTCGGCTCCTCCTTCGGCTTCGGCTTCTTCGGGCAGTCCTCGTCCGGCTTCAGGTCGTCCGGGCTGCCGTACTGCACGTGGCAGGCCAGGCACTTCTCCAGGGCCACCGCCGCCGTACACCGCACCCGCGAGCTCCGCTCGCCGGGGTTGCCGTCGCTCTCGTACCCGGACACGCTCGCCGTCAGCGCGGCGATGGTGACCTGGTTGCAGCAGCACCCGCGGCTCAGGGCGAGGGCGGCTTCATATCGCACGCACTCGTTCGGGTCGGTGCGGAGGGCGTCGGCCAGGGCCTTGCTCGCCTCGGGGTAGTACCGGCAGTCGAGCGTGCCCAGGAACTTCACGTCCGCCCGCCGCTTGGCCGCCTCGGCCGCGTCCTTCTTCCCCTGGGCGGCGGGGCCGGCCACGCCCGGTTGCTTCGTCTCCTCCGCCGTCGCCTTCTTCTCCAGCGCGGGGATCACCCCGCCGGTGAGCGCCGACAGCGGCTTGGTGGCGTTGCTCAGCAGTTGGCCGAGGGGCGAGCTGAGCAGGTTCTGAAACTTGTTGCCCAGCCCCTGACCGAGCCGTTGGAACAGCCCGACGCGCGGGCCGGGGGCGGCCACACCCGCGGCCGTGCCGGGCACCACCGGCTGGGGCACGGCCGGAATGCCCGCCCCGCCGCCGAACTGCGCCGAGCTGACGCCCGGAGTCGCCCCCAACACCACCGCGGCGGCTGCTGCCGCCCAGAAGAAGCGTCGCATGGCCAGACCTCGTGAGATTCGCCGCGTTCGCGGCCGGAGAACGGGTGATTCTGGCTTCTGTATCGGAGGGTGTTGGGCGCCGACTTCAACGTTTGGCGAAGATGAGCCGGATGACGGAGTTCGGCCGGGGGCGACGACTGGTCCGGATGGGGTGATTCAACAATTTGCGCCGGCCGTGGCGGTTTTCCTCAACGGGGGAGTTTGGCATGGTCGAACAATGGATCACAACCCGGCGAGGTTACGCCGAACGCACACTCTGGGGGGGAGATCCCATGTTCCGGAAGTTCGTGATGGGGGCGGTGATCGCTGCGACCGCGTGGGCCGGGCTGCCGGCCGCGTTCGGGCAAACCGCCGACGTGCCGACCAAGCTGCCGGCCGTGACGGGGGAGAACCCCACGCCGCCGGTGCTGGTGCCGATGGAGGGGCCGCAGGCCACGCTGTCGGGCATCCCGATGGCCGGCGGGTGCAACTCGTGCGGCGGGAGCGTCGGCAGTGTCGGCGGGTGTACCGACTGCATGAACGGGCCGGTCGGGTGCGGGGAGGGCGGGTGCGGGAGCAGCGGCGGCGCGTGCAACACCATCTGCGGTCGCGGGCCGGTCACCCGCCTGTACGCCGCCTTCCAGAACGCCGTGTGCTGCCCCGACCCGTGCTACGTGCCACAGTGGCGGTGCGCGGCGAACGCCGCCCTGTTCGTCGATCACGCCCGCCCGGTCAGCATGACCCGCCTCCGCTGGGACGCCGGCGTGGGCATGACCGACCCCGACCGAGCCGGGTACTTCTGGCAGCAGATCGGTGGCGGCGGGCCGAACGTCAACCCGGCCAAGCTGGACTACCACGAGTTCCGCATCTACCAGGAAACGGCGGTGGACAAGTTCTCGTTCTTCGTCGACCTGGGCTTCCGCAGCGTCAGCCCCGAAGGCACCGGCGGGGGCACCGGCGGGTTCGGGGACATGCGGCTGGGCACCAAGTCGCTGCTCCTGGACAGCGACCTGGTGCAACTCACCTTCCAGTTCGTGACCACCCTGCCGACGGGTGCGGGGGTGCGGGGCCTGGGCATCGGCCAGGTGGCCCTCGACCCGTCGCTGCTCACCGCCATCAAGCTGCGGGAGGGCACCTACTACCAGGGCCAGGTGGGGTACTGGTTCGGCGTGGGCGGGACGGCCGGCAGCCTGATTCACCACAGCCACGCCATTAACCACGTGCTGTGGCAGCCGAACCCGAGCAACACGCTCGTCGGGTCACTGGAAGCGGTCGGGTACTCGTTCCTGACCGGCACGGTGGCGGCACCGGGCGGCGGGCGGGTGCGGGCGAACGACACGACGTACTTCAGCGTCGGGCCGGGCGCGCGGTGGTGCATCTGCGACAAGATGGACATCGGCTTCGGCATGCAGTTCGCCGTGACGGACCGGCACTTCGGCGAGCAACTGTACCGCACCGAGTTCCGCTTCCGGTTCTAACCGCAGGTGGAACCGGGAACGGAGTGACCGGGT
>JANNVG010000148.1:0-4592 GCA_031414395.1 Fimbriiglobus sp. | reverse complement strand
TTGAACGTCTTGATGTCGTCCAACTCTTTCAGCCCGGTGCCGATGATCTTGCCCGGCCCGAGCGTGACCGACACGAGCGCCTTGCACTCGGCCAGGTGCTTCAGCCCGGCGTCCGTCACCCCGCTGTTGGTGAACGACAGGTGCGTCAGGTACTTGAACCCGGCCAGTTCCTTCGCCACCCCCTTCAACTTGGCGTCGGTCGCCAGCGGGCCGAAGTGGGCCGAGTACACCACCTGGGCCTGACCGTTCGGCACGTTGTTGCGGATGACCGCCTTGCGGTCGCCGGGGGCGAAGTTGGACGCGCCGACGGTGACGCCCGCCTTCTCGACGGCGGCGATGGCGTCGGCGCTGTCGGTGTAGTTCTTGTCGACCTGGGCGAGGGCGGCGGGGGCGAGCAGCAGCAGGGGGAGCAGAACGCGGGCGGTCATGGCCGAACCTCCGGAAACGAAAGTGACGGTGTGAGTGTACCGGAAAGCCGGGCGGATAGAATTGCGGCGATGTCCCCCCCCCCCGATCGCCTGTTGTTCGTCACCGGCAAGCTGGCCGAGCCGGCGCTGCGGCGGGTGCTGGCCGACCTCGCCCCGGCAGTCGGGTTCACGTTCGATGTCGCAGTCATGCCCATCACCGTGGCGGCGCTGCTCACGACCCCGTGGGTGGCGAGGCGGCTGAGCGTGCCGCCCGGCACCACGCGGGTGATCCTGCCGGGCTTGTGCAACGGCGAGTTGACCGAGGTCGAACGGGTGGCGAACGTGCGCGTGCAGCGCGGCCCGGCCGACCTGCGGGAGTTGCCCGAACTGTTCGGCCGTCGCACTGGTCCGCCCGCCGACTACGGGACGTTCGACATCGAAATCCTCGCCGAAATCAATCACGCCCCGCGGAAGTCGCTCGCCGAAGTCCTGTCGCTCGCCCGCCGGCACGCCGCAGACGGTGCCGACGTGATCGACCTGGGGTGCGACCCCGGCGGCGGGTGGGGTGGTGTCGGCGACGTGGTGAAAGCCCTGCGGGATGACGGGCTACGGGTGTCGGTCGATTCGTTCGACCCGGCGGAAGTGGAAGCCGCGCTTGCGGCCGGGGCGGTGCTGGTGCTGAGCGTGAACGGCACGAACGTCGACCACGCCCGGCGGTGGGCCGAACACTTCCCGCACGTCGAAGTCGTTGCCATCCCGGACACGCCGAGCGATGTGGATTCCCTGGACCGCACCGTCGAAGTGCTCCACCGCTGGGGTGTCAAACACCGCCTCGATCCGGTGCTCGAACCGATCGGCTTCGGCTTCGCAGCCAGTTTGGGAAGGTACATCGACGCGCGACGGCGCCACCCCGACGCCGAGATGATGATGGGCGTGGGTAACCTGACCGAGTTGACCGACGCCGACAGTGCGGGCGTGAACGTGCTGCTCGCGGGGGTGTGCCAGGAACTCGGCATCCGCAGCGTGCTGACGACGGAGGTCATCAACTGGGGCCGGAGTGCGGTGAAGGAACTGGCCCTCGCCCGCCGGCTGGTGTACCACGCAGTGACGCACAAAGTGCCCCCGAAGCGGCTGGAACCGAACCTGGTGTTGCTCCGGGATCCGAAGTTGCACACGCACGGCGAGCGGGAACTGACCGAGCTGGCCGAGCGGATCACGGATCGCAACTACCGCGTCTTCGCCGAGCGCGGCGAGTTGCACGTCATGAACGGCGACTTCTATTTGCGCGGCACCGACCCGTTCGAGTTGTTCGCCGAAATGCTGAAGCGGGATGCGAAACTGGACGCCAGCCACAGCTTCTATTTGGGGTACGAGTTCGCCAAGGCGGTGACGGCCCTGACGCTGGGCAAGAACTACGAGCAAGACCGGGCACTACGGTGGGGCTTCCTGACCGTGCCGGAGACGAGCCACCGGGCGAAGGCGGCCAGCCACGGATCGCACGGATCGGACGGATAAGACAAAAAACCGGAGTTGATAAAACAGTGTTGGGATGGGCGACGGGGACAGGGGGCACGCCCTTCCGAACCGTTGTACTCGGTCCTGATCCGTCTGATCCGGTTCATCCGTGGCCCACTGACTCAGGAGTTTCCATGTCCGCCGCCAACCCGTCCGTCGTGATCGACACCAGCATGGGCGCCATCGAGATCGAGCTGTTCGCCGACCTGGCACCGCTCACCGTGGCGAACATCCTCAACTACGTGGACGACGGCTACTACGACGGCACCATCTTCCACCGCGTCATCCCGAACTTCATGGTGCAGTGCGGCGGGTTCGATCCGGGGATGACGCAGAAGAAGACGAAGGGCACGATCAAGAACGAGTCGGCGAACGGGCTGCAAAACAAGCGGGGCACGCTGGCGATGGCCCGCACCCCGGCCCCGGACAGCGCGAGCAGTCAGTTCTTCATCAACACGGTGGACAACTCGTTCCTCGACCGCGCGAGCGCCGCCGACGGGGTGGGGTACTGCGTGTTCGGCCAGGTGACCAGCGGGATGGAAGTGGTGGACAAGATGCAGGCGGCCGCGAGCGGGACGGTCGCCGGGCACGGCAACGTGCCGACCACCGACATCGTCGTCAAGAGCGTGCGGCGGAAGTGAAGTTGCGGTCACGCTGCTCGAGGTTAAAATCCAACTCAGATCGTCCGGAACTCGCCGTGGCCACCACGCCCCCGACGTTCACCATCCACGAAACGCACGACTTCGTCCGCTGGGTGCGGCGGAACCGGCTGACGACGGCTGTGAACAAGCTGAAAGCCGACCTCCACGGCGACCCCGAAACGGGTGCGGTGATTCCCGGCGGGGGCGGGTTGCGGAAGGTGCGAATGGGCGGACGGGGCCGGGGGAAGCGGGGTGTGTTCCGCGTCATCTACGTCCTATTTCTGGAACAGACGGCCTCATTGCTTCTCACCGGCTACTCCAAGAGCGAGAAGGAAGACCTTTCCGCCGACGAGTTGAAGGGGCTGGTGCAGGAGCAAGCCGGCATCGTTGCGATCTTGACGGCGCAAGCCCGTGCACGCCAACCGGAGGGGCAGTCTTGAAGGCGACAAGCAAACCGAAGCGGAACGCGAAGCCGGCGTCGGCCGGAAAGCCGAACCGAAAGAAGTCCCGCCGGCCGGCCGCCGCTCGCCCGTCACTCTACGAGCGGTTGAAGAAGGGGTTGGACGACTTCCGCCGACACCTCGAAGGCGAGGACGTGGGCGTCGTCACCACCGTGTACGTCGCACCGGGGGCGGCGGCGGAATGCATCCGCACATTGAAAGTGGCGCGGACGGCGGCCGGGTTGACGCTGAAGGCGGTGGCAGTCCGCTCCGGCCTGCGGATCGAGACGCTCTCCCGCATGGAGTTGGGAAAGGTGCCGAACCCGACGGTGGACACGTTGAATCGCTATGCCGCCGCCGTCGGGTACACGCTCAGCCTGTCGGCGGAGCCGTTGAACCCTGGCAAGTCGGCCTGACCCCTACCTCTCCTCAATGATGAACGTGGGCACGGTGCTGCCGCCGCCGGCGGTCACGTTCAGCAGCGCCTCCGTGCTGATGCGGGTTAAACACCCGTGCATGTGCGCGCCGAACGCCACGAACGGGTTGGTGTCGAGCATCCGCGGGATGACGTGCAGCTTGCCCCCCTCGAACCCGGCGAACGGCTCGTACGGCAGGTTCACCTTCTGCTGCACCACATACGGCGTGTCCAGGGCGTGCCGCACGGCCTGCTCCCAGATGGGCTGATCGACCGTCCACCCGAGCACGATGCCCTTGCCGCCGTAGTCGTCGTTCGGCTTCAGCACGAAGCGGTCCTTGTTCGCCATCACGAAGGGCGCCAGGTCGATGGGGTTGCCGTCGAGGGTGGTCTTCCGTTCCTGCATCACGCGGGTCCACGGGATGTGATCGCGGATGGCCTGCTGTTGCTCTTGGGTGAACAGGCCGGCGTTCGCCTCGTCGCTCACCACCGCGAAGCTGGCCTTCTTGAACAGGATCTTGCACCGGAAGGTGTTCGCCATGCACACCGCCCCGTCCCGCACCGCCCGCACCACCGGGTGATCCACCCCGCCGCGTTCGATCAGCTCCGAGATGAGCACCCGCTTATAAATCAGCGTGATGTGGTAGTCGCCGTGCATCAGCTTGCCGTCGGTGTACGTCACCTCACGGGGGTCGACGTTCCGCACGTCGATGTTGTTCGCCCGGAAGTAGTCGTAGAAGAGGACGAACTCGCTGAACGTGGGCACCTCGCGCCAGTCCAGGATGGCGATCCGCGGCGGGTCGGTGCGGGTGCCCTTCCACTCGGCGTAGGTGCTCAACAGGGCGTGCATGATGCCCGGCTTGCACGGCACCGCCCGCACGTCGTACTGTCGCTGGAACTCCTGGAACACGGGCATCGCGTAGAAGATGTCGGCGAGCGCGTCGGAGTACCCGGCCCCGGCGGGCGTCTCGCTATTGAACTCGGTGAACTTCAACTCGCCGTCGGGCATGAAGAACGAGTCGAACCGGCTGGTCGGGCTGGGCTGCTTGAAGCCGGGTTCGACGGCGAGCAGCTCCTCTTCCCAATCCAGCAGGCGGAACTGCGTGCGGAACTCCGGGTCGGCCAGGCCCTTCTCGTAGGCGGCGTGGAAGGCGGGGAGGAGCACCTTCACGCG
>JANNVG010000147.1:0-1540 GCA_031414395.1 Fimbriiglobus sp. | reverse complement strand
CTGCAAAGGATCTGGGCAACAGCACTCCTTTCAGTCGCGGCGAAGATCGGCAACTTCGACAGCTTGAACACCCCCTCTCCATGACATGGAGAGGGGGACGGGGGGTGAGGTCTCAGTCACACGAGTGCCGCCTTCCACTTGGCCAGCCGCACCGGGTCGAGCGTCTCGCCCCGCTTGCCGCCCACGCACACCGCCCCCCGCACGGCCAGCCAGTCGGCCTTCACGCCCTTCAACTGTTTGATGTGCTCGAACTGCATCGACCCGCCGACCGCCACCGCGATGCCGCTCCGCTTCAGGCTGTTCACCAACTCGGTCAGTTCGGCCAGAGGCAAGTGATCCAGCAGCGTGTCGCCGGTCTTGGCGAACGTGTCGAACAGGAACGCCTTGTAGCGGTAGCGCTTGGCGTGCTTCACCAGCTCGGCCGGCGGCGGACTCTTGGCCGCTTCCCAGTCGGCATACGCCACCGCCACCACTTCCATGCCGGCGGGGATGCGGCGACGGGTTTCGAGCAGGTCTTCGCCGAACCCGGCCGGGTGGCCGTACCCCGCCAGCCCCCACTTGATGTAGTTGAGCGGCAGTTTCAGGTGCCAGTGCGCTTCGGTGACGGCGTTCGCGGTCCACTCGCCCAGCGCCGCACTCACCGGCACGGCGCCGTTGACGGCGGCCAGCACCGCGGCGGCCGTCTCGTGGTGGGCCGTGCCGAGCGGCCCGCGGGTGGGGTCTTTCACGTCGATCAGGTCCACGCCGGCGGCGAGGGCGGCGACCGCTTCTTCGGCGGAGGTGACACTGACGAGCAGTCCGAGCGGGGCAGTCATGGTGCGGAGTCCTTTCCGAATGAATCGTCGTTTCCTGGCGAACCCGGCCCGCAAGGGCCGCGGGTGCGGGTGGATGATGCTCGCACCCACCGACCTTGCGGTCGGGGTTCGCCAGATCGCGTCACACTTCCGGGGGGGTGATTGTAACCCCAGGGACGGGGAAGAAGAAAGTGGAGCCGGACAGACGGCGGAACGGCAGCGGGCGGGGGTGCAAGAACTCGAACCCGTACAGCCGCGGGGGGACGAACCAGTCCGGGCAGTTGTGGTGGCGCGGGCGGTCGGCGGCGAACAGTTCCAGCGTGGGGTATTCGACACACCCGGCCAGCTCCGCCACGCCGATGATGCCGCCCACCGTTTCGGCCAGGGTTCGCACGGCCGGGTCGGTGACGAGCGCCCACCCGTCCGGGCGGTCGTCGGGGATGCGGGCGGCGTGGATGAGCACCGGCCCGCGGCGGCGGGTGCCCCACGTGCGCACTTCCACGGTCTTGAGGCCGGCGACCAGGAGCGCCGCCCACGGCTGCTTGACGGACAGGGCGACCCAGGGGGCGGTGGTCATTCGCGTTCACCCTTCACACAAAATCGAACCGCGACCGACGGGGAGCGGGTGTCGTTTCCCACCCGCTCCCCCTCGGTCGCGGTTCCAGTTCGCCCCCCGCCACACCGTTCGGCCCCGGCCGCAATCCCCTCCCCGCACTTTACACTTCCGGCCGTCAACCGGCCTCCGG
>JANNVG010000146.1:0-11333 GCA_031414395.1 Fimbriiglobus sp. | reverse complement strand
TTCACCGTCCACACGGTGAGCGGGGCGGGCAAGGCGGTCGGGCGGTCGCCCGGCGCGCCGGCGGGCAAGTACCAAGTCACCTACACCCCAACGACCGACAACCAGAGCGCGACGCCGGTGGACCTGCCCGACGCGGTGACGATTGAAGCGAAGGCGAACGTGCTCCAACTCAAGCTGCCGAAGTGAGCCGCGATCACACCCCCGCCGGCGGGTCGTAGAACACACCCGACCGGCGAGGGACTGGCGATGCGAACGGTGGTGAATACCAGCCCGGACTGCCACCGACAATTGATCGCGTGGCGTCGCACACTCTCACCCGACCGGACGATTCGTCGGCGGATGGCGTCGGCGCTGTTCACCGCGTTGAAGCAGCGGTTGGCCGATTTCACCGGACGACCGCCGGGAGCGTTCGTCGATTCGACCGTCACCCCACCGCGGCTCTATTGCGAACTGCCTGGCGGAACCTGGGCGGAGTACACCGTCACCGCTCGGCGGCGGTTCGTCCTGCGGTGGACGGCAGTGGAGATTCTTGGTCTGGCTCCACATCCTCCTCGTCAAGCAGTTGCAGTGACTCCTCGACCGTGAGCCAGTTCCGCTCGCTCCGCGGGATCCGCTTCGCCTCGTAGTCGCCGTGGTCCGCGTGGGGGAACTGGTACTTCTGCTGCAAGGCGTCGTACTCTTTCGCCGAGAACAAGTAGCCGAACACCGGCCCCCCCTCGCGGGCAATCGGGACGGCGAACGGCTCGGGGCCGGCCGCAACGGCCTCTTCCACGATGGCGAAGAACACCGCCTCCTTCTGCTCGTCGGTGAGGCCTTGGACGAACTCGGCGGCGGAGAAGGCGGGCATTCCGGCGGTCGGTGCGGACATGTGTGGTCCCTCCGTGCGGGTGGTGTAATCATAGCACCAGCACACCCCGCACACCACACCCCGCCACCCCATGCCGCTTACCACCCTCGAACCCCGCGTGCAGGCCATCGGCCGGGAGATCTTCGGCCGCCTCGACCGCGGCGGGCCGGTCCTGTTCACCCGCGGCTGGTGGGACGACAAGCTGATGGGCCTGACGATGGGCAACGAAGCCCTCAAGGTCCAGTTGTTCCGGTTCGTCGATACGCTCCCGTACCTGACCGATCCGAAGGAAGTCGGCCGCCACCTCCGCGAGTATCTGACCGAAGCCAAGCAGAGCTTGCCGTGGTGGGTGAAGGCGGGTATCGGGCTGATCCCCGAATCGGGGTTCGCCGGGCGGATGCTGGCCAAGACGGCCAAGATCAACGCCGAAGGAATGGCCCGCAAGTTCATCGCCGGGTCGAACGTGCAGGAAGCGATCGACGCGGTCATGGACATGAGGGGGAAGAAGCTGGCGTTCACCATCGACCTGCTCGGCGAAGCGACCATCACCGAGCACGAAGCCGACTTGGTGCAGAAGCAGTACTTCGACCTGCTGCACGGCCTGCCGCCGATCATCAACACCGCCCCGGAAGTGCCGGCCATCGACCGCGACGACCGCGGGCCGATCCCGCGGGTGAACGTGTCGGTGAAGCTGTCCGCCCTGTTCAGCCAGTTCGACCCCATCGACCCCGAAGGGACGAGCCGAGCCGTCCGCAACCGCCTGCGGCCGATCCTGCAACTGGCCAGGAAGAACGGCGCATTCGTCAACTTCGACATGGAGCAGTACGGCTTCAAAGACACGACGATCCGCATCTTCCGCGACATCCTGAACGAAGCCGAGTTCCGCGACTGGCCGCACGTCGGCATCGCCATTCAAGCCTACCTGAAGGACACCGAAGACGACCTCCGGCAGCTCCGCGACTGGGCACGAGATGAACGCAAGTGCCCCGTGTGGATTCGCCTGGTGAAGGGTGCGTACTGGGACTACGAGACCGTCATCGCCGCGCAGAACGGCTGGCCGGTGCCGGTGTGGACGGAGAAGTGGCAGTCGGACGCCTGCTTCGAGCGCTGCACCCGCTTCCTGATGGAGAACTACCAGCACCTCTGCCCGGCCTTCGGCAGCCACAACATCCGCAGCATCGCCCACGCCATCGCAGTCGCGGAAGAGTTGAACGTGCCGCCCACCCGGTACGAGTTCCAAATGCTGTACGGTATGGCCGACGCCATCAAGGACGTGCTCAAGTCGCTCGGCCGGCGGGTCCGCATCTACACCCCCTACGGCCAACTGCTGCCCGGCATGGCGTACCTCGTGCGGCGGCTGCTGGAGAACACGTCGAACGACTCGTTCCTGCGGCAAGGCTTCGCGGAGGGGTTGTCCGAAGAGCAACTGCTTCGCGCCCCTGCGGGGCGTCATCAGTCATCAGTCATCAGTCATCAGTCACCCGAGAAAACCATGTCCACCTCACGCAACGGTGTGTCCGTCCCGGCTCATGACCAAGGACTCATGACTGATGACTCGAAACGGTTCAGCAACGAACCCCTCTCCGACTTCAGCCGCGCCCAGAACCGCGACGCGATGGCCGCCGCCCTCGCCACTGTCCGCACCCAACTCGGCCAGACGTTCCCCGTGGTCATCGACAACGTGGGCGTGGCCACCACCGCGTTCCTCGACAGCGTGAACCCGTCGAAGAAAACGGAGTTGATCGGCCGCACGGGGAAGGCGACCGCGAAGCAGGCCGAAGACGCCATCGCCTCCGCCGCCAAAGCGTTCGAGACGTGGCGCGACACTCCCGTGAAGGAGCGGGCCGACTTCCTCCGCCGCACCGCCGACGTGATGCGCTACCGCCGGTTCGAGCTGTCCGCGTGGATCGTGCTCGAGACCGGCAAGCCGTGGCGGGAGTCCGACGCGGACGTGGCCGAGGCCATCGACTTCTGCGACTACTACGCGGTCGAAGCGGAACGCATGTGGCACACGCAAGACGTGGACGTGCCGGGCGAGGAGAACGCCTACTTCTACGAACCCCGCGGGGTGGCGGCGGTCATCGCCCCGTGGAACTTCCCGCTCGCCATCCTGTGCGGCATGGCGGCGGCGGCGGTGGCCACCGGCAACACAGTGGTGATGAAGCCGGCCGAGCAGAGTGGGATCGTCGGCGCGAAGCTGATGGAGTGCTTCCAACAAGCCGGGTGCCCCGCGGGCGTGGTGAACTTCCTGCCGGGCGAGGGCGAAGAGGTCGGCCCGGTGCTGGTCAACCACCCCGAGGTCGCGCTCATCGCGTTCACCGGCTCGCTGAAAGTGGCGTTGCTGATTAACGAGCAGGCCAGCCACACCCGCGGCGGGCAGCAGTTCGTGAAGAAGGTGATCGCCGAGATGGGCGGGAAGAACGCCGTCATCGTGGACGCCGACGCCGACCTGGACGAAGCCGTGAAAGGCGTGGTCGATTCGGCCTTCGGGTACGGCGGGCAGAAGTGTTCCGCCGGCAGCCGGGCGATCGTGCTCGAAGGCATCTACGACAAGTTCCTGGAGCGCGTCATCGAGGCGACCAAGTCGCTGACGGTGTCGCCCGCCGAGTCGCCCGGTTGTTCGCTCGGCCCGGTCATCGACGCCGAGAGCCGCGACCGCATCCGCAAGTTCATCGACAGCGGCAAGCAGCAGGCGCGCTTGGCCTTTCAGTACGACGTGGGCAAGCTGGCGGACGACGGCTTCTTCGTCGGCCCGACCATCTTCGCCGACGTGCCGGAGACCGCCACCATCGCCCAGGAAGAGATCTTCGGCCCGGTGCTGAGCGTCATCAAGGCGAAGGATCTGGACGACGCGCTCCGGATCGCCAACGGCACCAAGTACGCGCTCACCGGGGGGGTGTTCAGCCGCAGTCCGGAGCACATCCAGCGGGTGAAGCGGAAGTTCCGCGTGGGCAACCTGTACGTGAACCGCAAGTGTACGGGGGCACTGGTCCACCGCCAGCCGTTCGGCGGGTTCAAGCTGTCGGGCATCGGCAGCAAGGCCGGCGGCCCGGACTACCTGTTGCAGTTCGTGGTGCCCCGCACCATCACCGAGAACACCCTCCGCCGCGGCTTCGCCCCCGAGGTGGGCAGCGAAGGGGAGTGAGCGTTCAGTATTGCTCGGCCAGCGTGCCGTTCGCCCGTCGTTGGAAGTGTGAGGTGGCCACGCCGGCGGGAAGTTGGTTCCCGCCGGGAGGCTTCAATACGGACAGGTCGGGCAAATCGTCCGGATACGCCAGCAGTGACTGGTGCAAAGCGGGGTCGTGAACGGCGGCCAATTCGACGATTCGGATCATTTGCCGACGCCACTCCACGAACGGCGGATCGTTCAGGTCGAGTTGGCGGACCAGCCGCCGTGCGACCGGGGTTTGGGGAACGAGCGTGCCGTCAGGTCTGACCGACACCGCCGCAGTGGTCAACACCTGCGACGGGTCGGGAACGGCCTCGGCCCCTTTCGCCCCGTTGCAGACGGTACAGGAGTAGACGAGGTTTGTGTACTCAACCGTCAGACCGGGAAACCCGCTCATCGGTCGCAAGTGGTCGATCTCGAAGACCCTCGGATCGGGTTCCCACCGCTCGCGGCGCAGACAGAACGCACACCGAAAGCTGAACTCGTCGCGGAGCCACGGGCGGAAACTGTGGTACGCCTGATACCCGACCGGGCCGTTTCGTCGGACGAGCGGGGTGGCCGGGTAGTTGAACGGGGTCATGTCGGGGCTCGCCCCGCCTTCCGTTCCAACTCTTCGAGTGTCTGGCGTGTTTCGCCGAGCGGCAGTGGGGTCGTCCGCCGACGGAACCGCCGGAACTCGGTCTGGATGGCTTCCAGTTCAGAGGCTTCGTCGGCGGAAATGGTGCCGTCCAGTTCGCGGTCGATCAGTGCGAACCGGCGGGCGTTCTTGGCGTCGGTCCACTCGCCGGCGGGATCGTGAGAGGCCGGCTGGATGCGGAACACCGTGCGCCCGCCTTTCACCAGCACCGTTTCGCCGTTCCCTTTCGGCAACGACTCGAAGAATGCCCGCACCGGCTCGGCCAGCGATTCCAGCGTGAGTTCCGGCATAGGATGCGACTCCGGCGACTAACGGCATTCTACACGGCGGCCGGCGATAAGACCGCCCCTCTTGGAGGCGGGTCGAGCGGCGACTGCAACCGCCACACCCGACCTTCCGACACGTCATCTCCACCAACCGCCGCGACGACCCGCCGGCTTCGGGGGCAAATGTGTTTCCCGCGCCAGTCCTTGTCCTGAATGGCGGCCGTGTTGGGGCGGGTGAAGCTGCCCGAACCGCGCAAATGTGTTTCCCGCGCCAGTCCTTGTCCGGAATGGGGAAGGGGGTACACTTTGCTAAACCCCAGTAATCTGACAGCCGCCCCCGCGAGGTCCGCCCATGTCCGTTGTGCGTGAGCAGATCGAAACCTTCGTCCGTCGGGTGAAAGACTTGGCGGATCACGTCCGCGGGAACGAGCAAGCGACCAAGCAGAGTCTGATCGGTCCCTTCTTCACCATGCTCGGGTATGATCTCACCGACCCGCGTGAGTGCATCCCGGAGTACAAAGCGGACTTCGGAAAAGACCGCTCGACCAAACCCATCGACTGGGCGTTCCTCCACAACGGCACGTTCGCCTTCTTCGTCGAAGCAAAGGAGGTGGGGAAGAAACTGACCGGGTTCGACGAGCAACTGGCGGACTACTTCGCCAAAGACCCGAACGTCAAACTCGGCATCCTGACCAACGGCGCCTCGTGGCGGTTCTTCACCGACGTGGTGAACCCGAACGTGATGGACCGCGAGCCGTTCGCCAAGTGGGAGATCCTCTCGGACGAGCCGCCGCCGGTGGACGTCATCACCCTGCTCCAGAAGTCGCAGTTCAACGCGGAGTTGATCCGAACTTACGCGCAGCGGCAACGGGCCCAAAACCTCATCGTGGCCGAACTCGCGCGGCTGCTCGAACCCGCCCACGAGTTCACCAGGTTGGCCGTCATGAACCTGGAGTCTCGCAACTTGACGGAGAAGGTGACGGAGGGTTGGAAGCCGATCGTGGCGAACGCTCTGAACGAGTGGGCACGGCAGCGCATGTTGACTGCGGCCCTGACCGCCCCGCCACCCGCCTCCGGGGAGTCGAAGACCGAAGCGGCGAAGATCGAGACGACGCAGCGAGAGTTGGATGCGTTCGCGGCCGTCCAGCGGCTCCTCGGAGACGAGCGGCGGGTGGAGTACGAGGACACGGCCTCCTACTTCAAAATCCACCTCGCCGGACGGCGAACGTGGGTGATCGCTCGACTCCAGATGGAACGGCGGAACCCGAACGTTCGGGTGCCCCTACCGATGGAACAGGCGACGGCCCTCGCCAACGGTCGCCCGTGCAACTCGCGCGGGGACTGGGTCACCGTGACACTCGACGACCCCAAACAGATTGACGAACTCGGCCTCCTCTTCGCCGAAGCCTACGCCGCGGTGAAAGGGGGACGTGCGCCGTCCGAGGGTGTGGCCCTCGACAACGATGCGGGCTGATCTCGAACGCGGTCGGCGTCCTCACGCAGGTGCGGTCACAGCGGGATGTACACGACCTGATCGCGGAAGTCGTCGGGGACGCCCGCCGTCGAAAGGAGTTCGAGTTCCGCAATCACTGTGCCGAGGGTGGTTCCGAATCGAATCAGAAACACACCCGGCGAGTGAAGGCTCGCTGCCAAGTGTGCGGCGAAGTGAATTGGCATCGTGTTCCGGTCGTTCGACACCAGAACCCGCTGGTTGGCCTCGCACCAGACGAGGAGATCGGGATCCGGTGTGCCGGAGGGAGGGGCGTCCGGCTCACCCACGCGGGTCACGTCCACGACGACACCACCCGCGATGCGGGACCGGCGTCGAAGCGCCCGTAGCAGATCACCGTCGGTGTCTTCATCCAGAAGAAACGCGACCATTCTGATCATACCCGGTGAGGAATCAGCCGGCGGACTTCTGGCGGTTTGCGAGCCGTTCGCGGAACACATCCATGTCCAACTTCGTACCCGCCGCCCGCAGGCGGTCCAGATCGGCTTGATACTCGGTCACGAACTGATCGACTGGCGCCTGGTTTTCCAGGTAGAAGGCGATGACCTTGTGAACAGTGGCGAGCGGGATGGTCGGGTAGCGGACGGCGATCGATTCGGCGGACTGCCCGTCACGGTACGGCAGGACGACGTAAAACAGCAGCACCCGCGTGCCGGTGACGACCACTTCGCCGTCCGGCCAGCGGGTGAGGAACGGGGGCAGTTCGGGCAGCGGCATGGCGGGCCTCGCGGGGCGAGCGGAACACACTATCTTACGTCCCCACCGTCGCGCACGCATCCCGCACGGGCGTCGGGGTGCCGGCCATTTCCAGCGCGTACTTCTTCCGCCCGCGGTCGGTCGGGTAATCGCCGGTCACGCACGCCCGGCACAGGTTCGCCTCCGGGATGTCGATGCACCGGGCGAGGGCGTCGAGCGGCAGGTACCGCAGGCTGTCGGCGCCCAGGTCTTTGGCCATCACGTCCAGTTCGTCGGCCGTCGGCTCCATCCCCTTCATGAACGCCGGCGCGTACAGGGCGCTCACCTTCGCCATGTCGATGCCGTAGAAGCACGGGGCGACGATCGGCGGGCAGGCCACCCGCACGTGAATCTCGCTCACGCCGCCGACCGACCGCAGGTAGCCGAGGAGCGTTTTGAGCGTGGTGCCGCGGACGAGGCTGTCTTCCACCAGGAAGATCCGCTTGTTCCGCAACACCTGCCGCAGCGGGGTGAACTTCAGCCGCACCTTGTCCGCCCGGTCGCCGGCCTCAATGAACGTTCGCCCCACGTACCGATTGCGGATCAGCCCTTCCAGACTCCGCACGCCCAGCTTGTAGGCCATCGCGTCGGCGGCGGCCTTGCTGGTGTCGGGCACCGGCACCACGATGGTGTTCTCGTCGATGGGCACGCCCGACAGCAGCTCCTGTTCGGCCAACTCCTCGCCCAGCCGCGACCGCGACAGGTACACGCTCTTGTCGTCGAGCGTGCTGGCCACGTTGGCGAAGTACACCCACTCGAAGAAGCAGTGCTTGGGCGTCCGCCGCTCGGCGTACCGCCGCTTGGTGATCTTGCCGTCGGCGATGACGACCATCTCGCCCGGCTCGAGCGACATGATTTCGTCTTCGTCGAACCCCAGGTTGAGCAGCGGCACGCTCTCACTCGCGGCAGCGAAGATGGGGCCGTCGATGGCGTAGCAGAGGGGCCGCAGGCCGAGCGGGTCGCGGAGGACGACCATCTCGCCCAGCGCGTTCAGGAACACCAAGTTGAACGCCCCGTCCAGCTTGGCGGCCACCCGCTTGAACACGTCAAACAGGTCCGGCTTCTCCACCCGCTGCATCTCCCGACTGAGCAGGTGGAGGATGACTTCGGTGTCGTTGTCGCGGGTCAGGTGGTAGTCGGTGTCGGCGAGCAGCTCGGCCTTCAGCTCCTCGAAGTTGGCCAGGTTGCCGTTGAACGCGAACGCGAACCACTTCCACTTGCACCCGTGGACCTGCTCGAACGGCTGGGCGTAGCTCTTGCCCGTCGGCCCGCTGGTGGCGTACCGCGTGTGCCCGATGACCGCCCGCCCGGCGTACGACTCCAGGATGCTGGCGAACTTGTGCGGGCGGCTCATGCAGAACGCCTCGGCCACCGTGCCCACGTCCTTGTGGGTGTCGAGCAGTTGCTCGCGGCCGGGCTTGTACGACGCCATCCCCGCGGCCAACTGACCGCGGTTCTGTAGGTCCATCAGCATCCGCGGCATCAGTCGGGTCACTTCGTCCGGGTCGCCGGTCCACACTTTCGCCTTGTCGCCGTTCGCCAGGTGGTAAAGGGCGGCAATGCCGCACTCGTGCCGCAGTTCGTCCATGTGGCTCACTGTGGGGTGGCGGGAGGGGGCCGGTGGTGTCGTGTATCGGGTGCGAGTCCCCCGTCATGATAGACCCGACCCGCCGGCAGAGGGGGAAAAATGGGCAGACCGGCGCGACTGTGGCGTCGGTGCCGAAGATTCCGCCAATGGCCGAGCGCGCCGGCCGAATCGCACAACCCGCGGGGCGGTAGAATCGTTGGACAGAGTGGTGAACCGGCGGCGTCAGCCGCTGGGTTCTATTCACCCGCGGTTCACACACCCAGGCGGCTGACGCCGCCGGTTCACTAAAACACCGGAGTTCACCCGTGCGCACCCTGTTCACCCTGCTGCTCACCGCCGGCCTCGCACTCGCCGCCGACAAAGCGCCCGAGCCGGGCAAGGCCAGCCCGGAGGGCACCCCGTTGGAAGCCACCCTCGAAGGGACCGCGAAGTACACGCTCGACCTGGGCGGGATGACGGCCGACGAGTTCGCCAAAGCCCTGAAGGGCGATCGCGTGCCCGCCAGCCCGAAGGTGGACCTGAAGCTGGTGCTCAAGAACACGTCGAAGGACGAGGTGCAAGTGTGGAAGGCGGGCGACGCCGTGACGGTCACGTTCGCGCTGAAGGGAAAGGGGGCGACGACCGCCACGCCGCAATTGGCGTTCACGCAGGAGTTCCGGCTGCCGACGGCGGTGGCGGTGGCCGCGGGCAAGACGGTGGAACTGCCGGTCAAGTCGCTGACGGGCGGGTTCCGCGGGGCGAGCGAGTTCGCCTACTGGACGCAGGCGGGCGAGTACGAACTGGTGGCCACGTTCACGACCGGCGTGTCGCCCAAGCCGAAGGGGGCGGACGACGCCGGCGACGGGTTCGGCCGCGTGCTGGTGGCCAGCAAGCCGCTCAAGATCACCGTCGAAGAGAAGAAGTGAGGTGCGCCGGAAGGTTCGTTCGGGTGGCCGACTCTCGCCGAGAGTCGGAGTAGGGATTTCGCCGGAGTGACGAGCGTGGAGTTGCTGAAAGCCGTCACACGCTCCACGCCGGCTTCCCAGGCGAAGGCCCCCGTCCGACTCTCGGCGAGAGTCGGCCACCCTAGCAGACCCGCCACTTCACACCGCCGCCAACCCCCGCACCGCTTCGGGTCGCAGCACTCGGAACGCCCCGTCGTCGGATTCCAACTCGACCCCGTCGAATCCGATCTGTCGCACGCGGCCGTTCACCGTGGTGCCGTCGAACAGCTCCGCTGTCGCCGCCTTGCCGAGCAACCCCAGCCGCCACCGCCAGCCCGCTTCGAGCATCGCCGGCGAGCCGTCGATTAAGCGGGCGTACTCGGCATCGAGCTTCTTCAACACCACTTCCAGCACGGCGTCGCGGTCGAACGGGCGGCCGGCGATCATGCCCAGCGAAGTGGCGTGCGGCAGGCCGCGGTCGGCGAACTCGATTGCCGACTGGTTCAGGTTCAACCCGACCCCCACGGCCACCATCCCCCGCTGTTCGATGAGGATGCCGCACACCTTCGCCCCGTTCACCAGCAAGTCGTTCGGCCACTTGATCGCCGCCTGCACGCCGGTCAGTTCCGCGATAGCTTCCGCCACGCCGACCGCCGCCCACGCGGTGAGCACGACCGGCCGACGGATCGCCGTCGGCGGGTCCAGGAACACGCTCATGAGCAGCGCCTCGCCGGGGCGTGTGAGCCAGTGGCGACCGTACTGCCCGCGGCCGGCCGTCTGGTGGTCGGCCACCACCACCGTTCCGGATTCGGCATCCGTCGGCAGCAGGTCATTGGTGCTGGCGACTTCGCCGAACACGTCCACCCGCCGGCCAACGTGAACGGTGGGCAGTGCGAAAGTGCGGGCCGGGTGCATGGGGAGTAGTGTAGGGTGGAAGAGTTCAATTCGGTGGCACAGGCATTCCTGCCCGTGCCGCTTGTAGGGCGGGTCGAGCGGCCGGGGATCGCTGCCACGCTTCCGGACATCGGGAGCGCTGGCGCACTCCACCCGTGGCCGCGACGCCCCGCCGCACCAAGCACGGCGGGGCGTCGCGGCCGGTAGTCAGTGGGGTGGATCTCGTCGGGTGAACATCGACGCCTTTGCGGTCCCCGGCCGCTCGACCCGCCCTACAAGACTCCGCGTCGGAGAGGGGCACTGTGCTGACCCGTCCCTACACTTCCCCCGTCCCTTCCCCCGGAGCCACTCTCATGCTCTCCCGTCGCACGTTCCTCGCCGGGTCGGCCGCCCTCGCCGCCACCGCCGTGCTGCCCCGCACCACGTCCGCCGCCGACGCCGACCCGTTCGGCGGGTGGACCGTCGGCATCCAGAGCTACACCTTCCGCAAGTTCGACTTGGAGCGGGCGCTCAAGGCGATGAAAGGCCTGGGCTTGCGGAACGCCGAGTTCTTCCGCGAACACATCCCGATCGCGACGACCGGCGACAAGATGAAGGCGATGAGCGACCAATGGAGCCCCGTCGCGGTCGTGACGGGCGCCGCCTCGGGCATCGGTCTGGCCACCGTGCACGCACTGCTCGCCCGGGGAGCATCCGTGGTCGCGACCGACCTCAGTGCCGACGCATTGGCCGTGCTCGACGGCACCGAGCGGGTGACGACCATG
>JANNVG010000145.1:0-7768 GCA_031414395.1 Fimbriiglobus sp. | reverse complement strand
GCGGGGCCGCCCGCCGGGGTACACCGGGATGTGCGGCTGGATCAACACCCACTGCTCGTCGGTCACATCACTCGGGTAGGATTGAGTTCTCATGGGCTATTTTACGCCCCCGACCACCCCTTGTGGGACAGTCACTGAGTGAGATACACTTCTACAACTGCCGGTAAAACGAAGAAGTTGGCAGCGTCAGGGCCAGTCAGGATGCGCCCCTCTCGGTCCAACCAGAGGCGTCGAGGAGGCTTAGGGATCCCCCGGAGTTCGTGGATCACAACATCTCTCACCAAAGCGTCTTCGACAGACGCCTCTGTCATGTCCGTCCACTTCAGTAATGCATTGCCAATGCTGGCGTGGCTGAGGTCTGCTCCACAGAGCAAGGCGTTTGTCAGATCACTCCGTGTCAAATTCGCTCTACTCAAATCCGTCCTACTCAAGTTCGCTCGACGTAGATCAGCTCCACCCAACACTGCCCCATGTAAATTCGCCCCAGTCAACGATGCCCCATTAAAGCACGCTCCATTCAGGCGTCCCCATTTCAGGTTCGCTCCACTCAAGTCCGCCACACTCAGGTCCGCTTCGGACAGATTTGCTTCTTGTAGGTTTGCGTTGCCCAAACGTGACGAAATCATGTTGGCCGATGACAAGTCCACCCTTCGCAAGTCGAACCCAAACAGGATCACCCGCCACAATTCTGGTCGTACACCGTCTCGATCTTTACCACGCCGCAATGCGTTCCACTTGGCGATCCCTTCCGGGCCGCCACGGAGCAAAGCGTACTCATCTTGGGTGAATGGCATTGGTGGGCCGCCTGTCGTGAAGTCGGGAGCGAGGTTACTCCGCCGCCGGCGGCGGGTCGCCTTCTTCGGTCAGTTCCAACCCCAGGGCGTCGGCGAACTCCTGCGACGGCATGACCGTCACCTGGGTGCCGTCGATGGTGATGGCGAACACCTCCCAGCGGTTGCCCGGCCGCACCCAGTACACCTGATCCGAGATCGGGTACGGCTGCTCGGCGAACAGTTCCTCCGCCTTCACCTTCAGCAGGTGGAAGTAGTTCAGCCCGTCGCGGTCCACCTTGCGGGCGAAGAGCCAGTCGCGGGCGGGGATGGCCACCAGCCAGCCGAGGGCGTCGCTCTGGGTGGCGTCGCACAAGACGAGCGCGCGGGCGGCGTCGTAGGAGTCGTTCGTGTGGCTCACCCAAATGCCCGCCTCCTCGTGGGCCAGCCGCAGCCAGTCGTCGGGGGCGGTCGCCTTCAGGTTCTCGATGCCGCGGGCCACCCACGTTTCCATCGGCGTGTCCGTCTTGTCGGCCATCGGCTTGGTCACGAACGCCATCATGGTGGGGAAGTCGAGCACCAGACTCACGGCCAGGTCGTCGGCGCCGTCGAGCGGGAGCGTCCACGGGGCCTGTTCGGTGTCGCCGAACGGGCGGGTGATGCGGGCGCGGAGTTGGTCGGCGGCGTCGTCGAGGCGGTCGGGGATTTGCGACAGTTGGTCGGCGTCGGCCGCGTTCGCGTGGGTGAAGAACTCCTTCACCAGTTGCCCGCTCAGCTCGGCCGGGTTGGTGATGACGCGGCGGTACAGGTTGGCCAGCCCGACGTACCGCGCCTGGCCGTCGGCGTCCACCGCGTCGAGTCCGTCGTCCCGCCACTCCACCAACTCCAACCCGTGCGCCTCCATCTCCTGCACCACCAGGGCGCGGAACTCGAACGGGTACGCTTCCACGGGGGTGTCGTCGTCGGCCATGTCTTCGTAGACCTCACCCCCCGTCCCCCGCTCCCTGACAGGGCGGGGGGGCCCAGCCGTACCCGCCCCCATATCCACCCCCCCACTCCATGCATGGGTGCGGGGGACGGGGGGTGAGGTTTCCCGCCGAGGCCACCTGAGAAGGGATTCTACCACCCGCCGGCGGTCCGTTCTCCCCGGCCGGAAATGTCGTGTAATAATTCCCCGCCCGGCGGGTTGTGCCACTGGAGACCCTCGCGTGCCCCGCACGCCGACCCCCGCCGACCTCGACGCCTGGGTGCTGGAAACGGCCCCGCGGGCCACCGCCTACGCCCGCAGCCTGACCCGCGACCACGACCGCGCCGACGACGTGGTGCAAGACTGCTACTGCCGGCTGCTGGCCAAGGCGAACGTGTACGACCTGCCCCGCGACGGCCTGAAGCTGCTGCTCACGGCCATCACGAACGCTTGCATTAATGCCGCCCGCCGCAAGCCGCTGTTCCGACTGGTGCGGCCCGACGACGACAGCCCGGACGACCCGCCGGACGCCAACGCCCCACCGCCCGACGCCACCGCCGCCGCCAACGAGCTGAGTGCCGCCGTGAGTGCCGCCCTCGCCACCCTGCCGCCGAACCAGCGGGCGGCGGTCGAACTGAAGGGCATGGGGTACAGCCAGCAGGAGATCGGCGAAGTGCTCGGGGTGAGTACGTCCAACGCCGGCGTGCTCATCCACCGCGGCCGACAGGCGATGGCCGAGCTGCTGGGCGCGTTCCTGTAGCTCATGTAGGGCGGGTCGAGCGGCGATGACGGCGAGTGATCGGAAAGTCGGTGACGTAAACGCTCCCAACCGCCGCGACGACCCGCCATCACATGCCCGGCGGGTCATCGCGGGCCTTCGGTTGGCAATAGCATCTGGTGCATTTGGAACGGCGGTTGCACTCGACGCTCGACCCGCCCTACGAGATGTGCCCATGACCCCCGACGACCCGCTCGACTCCGCCGTTCGCACCCACCTCGACGCCGAAGCGCGGGCGGTGGACGCACGCCGCGTGTTGGCCGGCGTGAAGCGGCGGCAGTCGCGCCGCACGGTCGTCGTCCGCCGCACGTTCCGCTGGGTGTCGCTCGGCGCCGCCGCCGTCGCTGCTTGTCTGCTCGTCGGCCTGTTCCTCACCGGCAACACCCCCGTCCCATCGAAGACTGTTTCCGCCGAGCCGTCCGCCGCCGAGTTGGTGCAGGAAGCGAAGACCGTTCACGAGACGACCGCCCTCGACCGCTGCTTTCAGGTGCAAGCCGACTGGGACTTGAAGCCCGGCCCCGGCCGTCTGCCGCCGACCCGCAACGCCACCGTGTGGACCCGCGGGGATCAGTTTGTGGTGCTGTCGGCGGTCGACGACGGCCCGCCGTGGGCGTGGGGCCAACAGGCCGACGGGCGGGTGTGGCTGGCCCCGAACAAGCTGCACGCCATCGTGTTCGACAAGGACGAACTGAACGACCCGCTCGCCCGCTTCTGCGAACTGATGAGCCTGCGGCTGGTGTCGTCACTCGGCGAGGTGCTGGTGACGTACGACCTGTTCCGCAAAGACCACGGCGCACCCGGCGAGCCGATCCGCATCGAAGCCACCCTGCGGCCGGCCGTGTTCCCGCTCGCCCGCTTCCGCCAGGTGGAACTCGAACTCGACCCGGACACGAAGGCGGTGCGGTCGGCCGTGCTGCACCGTTACGCGGCCGGCGTGTACGAGGGGAAGATCAGCTTCACCCAGACGGAGACGGGCACGAAGCCGGCCGACTTCTACACGCTCGACGGGCACACGCTGCCCCGGCGGGTCGTCCACGACGGCAAACCGATGCCGATGCCGCCGGTGCCGAACCCGCGGGCGAAGCTGCGGGAGGAGTTGCTGAAGAAGTGGCAGCAGCGCGGGAAGTGACCCGTTCGGGCGAACTCGGGTGGTGATGACGGCGGTGGCTGGTTTCACGGGTCAACAGTGCAGAACGCGGATGACACGGGAGAAAGCAGGGGTGAAGTGGGTGAGAACAGTTATGATTTGACCCGTGTCGTCCGTGACGGTCCCTGTCCGCGGGTCAACTCCCCCCTCGATCGTCAGTCGTCTTCCGAGAAGAGTGGTCGGATCTCGACGGTCTGGAACGGCAGCGCGACCGGCGTCTCAGGCCGGCCGGATCCGCACCCGTACATGATCGTGGCACTGGTCTTGTACTTCTTCTGCTCGGCCCTGACCCACGTCGCCAGCCAGAGCCAGTGCTGGTTCAACTTCCCGTTCGTGAGCACGTTCCCCCGGTCCAGTTTCGGGTCCTTTCTCGTGCCGTCCCCGACCACCCAGCCGGCGGCCGTTCGCGTGACCGGGAACGTCCACCGGTGCGTCCGGGTCGTGACTTTGACGGCATCAACGGCCGCGTACAGGTCGAGTTTGGTCCGGCACTTGGTGCGGTCTTTCTCGTCCGTGTACCCGTTCTCCCAGGCGTCGGCGATGCACTGCTTCCACTGCGCCGCCGTCGCGTTCTCCAAACTCGCCCCCTGGATGACCACCTCGATGACGCGGTGGCTGTAGGGTTCCGGGTGTTCTCCGCCGGCCCCGGTCAGTTGCCACGCCGCTTTGGCGAAGTGCGTTTCGACGCTGGACAGGACATCGACGGCGGTCACTTTGAACTGGGTGGTCTTGATCTTGTTCACCCGGAGGACGACCGAGTCGCCCCCGTACCCGGCGACCGACCCGAGTTGGACGGGCACCTCCTTCACGACCGCGAACTTGTACCCGTCCAGGACCTCTTGGAAGTAGCCCGCGATCGCCCCACTGAAGGCCGACGGGTTGCCGCTCGTTTGCCACAGGCTGCCGTGGAGCTTCTTCAGGACTTCCAGCAACCCGGGTTCGTTCCGCAGGCGGCCCGAGTTGACGAGCGGGGTGACAAACTGCTCGAAGAAATTCCGACTGAGTGAGAACGGTTTCAGGTCCGCTAACGGCACGACGGCCTCCGGGAATGGGTGGGGGCAAGATCGCACCCGATGCTATCCGGTTGTCGAGTCCGGATCACCCGTAAACTGGGAGGAATCCGATTCTCATTCCGAGGGAGTGGCGTTCGCTGTGCCGGGGCGTCAGCCCGTGAACGGTCGGGCGGCTCGCGCAGGCCGCTCGCCCGATTGTTGCTCACCCCCGCCCGCTTCCCGGCACTTCATTCGTATGCCGCCCGACGACCGCCAGTTGCTCGCCGACTTCGCCCGCGGGGATCAGTCCGCGTTCGCCGCTCTCGTGGACCGTCACGGCCCGCTCGTGTGGGGCGTGTGCCGACGTGCCACCAGTGGCGAACCGCTCGCCGAGGACGCCTTCCAAGCCGTGTTCGTGGTGCTCGCCCGGCGGGCGAAGGGGCTGCACCTCCGCACGTCGCTGGCCAACTGGCTGTTCGGCGTGGCGTGCAAGGTGGCCAACCGCGCCGCCCAGCGGGAACACCGCCGCAAGCTCCGCGAGCGCACCGTCGCCCGCCGACCCGACGACAACGCGGCCCCCGAAGCCGACCGCGCCGGCCCCGAGTGGGCCGACACCCTGCGGGTGCTCGACGAGGAACTGGCCAAGCTCTCGGAGAAGTACCGCGGGCCGCTCGTCGCGTGCTACCTGCAAGGCAAGACGCAAGACGAGGCCGCCGCCGAACTCGGCTGGACCGTGTTCACCCTCCGCCGCCGGCTGGCCTCCGCCCGCGACCTGCTCCGCGAACGCCTCACCCGCCGCGGGACGGTGTTCTTCGCCGCCCTGTTCGCCGGCGCCGTGTTCGCCAGCACCGGCTTCGCCGCACCACCGCCCACCGGGTTGACGGCGAAGACGCTCGCCACCGCCTCCGCACCCGCGTTGCCGGTGTCCGTGGCATCGCTCGTCGGCGTGTCGGCCGTGCCCGTGATCGTGACTGCGGGCGCGGGTGTAGCGGTCCTCGTGGTCACCGCGCTCGCGGTGGTGTTCGCCCCCGATTCGGCACCGGGCACCACGTTGAACACCAGTTCACACACCACGCCGACCACGACACCAAACACATTGCCAACCGTACCGACCGCGCCGGAGTGGGTGACGGTGCGCGGGCGGGTGGTGTGGAAGGGCGACATCCCGAAAGCCGAAGTGCTGACCGTGACCGGGGCGGACAAGCCGGCCTGTTGTGCGAGCGGCCCACTGGCGTCGAACCAGTTGCTCATCGACCCGACCACCCGCGGGGTGCGGAACGTGGTGGTGTGGCTGCGGCCGGACAGCGACGACCGCGCCGCCACTTGGCCGAAGGAGAAGACGCACCCGAGGCTCCGCGACGCGGTGCCGCGGTCACACACCCTCGACCAGCCGGAGTGTCAGTTCGAGCCGCGCATCCTGGCCGTGCGTGATGGGGATTCGCTGCTGGTGAAGAACTCGTCGGCCATCAAGCACAACGTGACGTTCACCGACCGCTGGGCGGTGGACATCAGCCGCACGCTGTCGGCGAGCGAGGTGATCGAGACCGACCCGTTGTCGGCCGACACCATCCCGGCTCTGATCCGCTGCACCATTCACCCGTGGATGCAGGCGCACCTGCGGGTGTTCGACCACCCGTACTTCGCGGTGACGGACGCGGACGGGCGGTTCGAGGTGAAGCTGGCCCCCGTCGGCAAGTGCCGGGTCGTGTACTGGCACGAGCGCGGCTTCCACCGGGGCAAAGCCGGCGCACTCGGCTTCGCAACGGACTTGCATGGCGACACCGACCTGCCGGCCGTTGAGCTGGAGTTGCCGACGCCGTGATGGGTCATTGCGCCGGCCGTGGTGGGATGTCGAAGTGCAACACGTCTTCCCGCACGGCCAGTTTCGAGTACAGGCCGCGATCACCACCCCTTGACCTCATTCCTCAGTCGCGCGAGCAGGTCGTCGTCGGTCGAGTCGTCGGGCACGAGGTACAAGCGGAAGGCCTGGAAAAAGTGGTTCGAGCAGAGGTGGGCGATGCTGTGCGGAACATCGACCACCGACACTGGTTCTGATTCACCGTCACGGAAAACGCGAATGATCTCCTCCTTCTCGGGTTCGTCAAGCGACCGCGCATCGGCCTCAGTCATCAGCGCCCCACGCTTCTCCAAAGTCAGCGGTGGTGTTTCAGCGACCAAGAACCGTCCGAGGGGCAAGGTGTGCTTGTCGGCGAGCGCGGTCAGATGGTGCTTGCAATCTTTCTTGAACATCGCGCCGGCGTGGTGCAGTTTGCCCGATGGTTCAAGCACGACAACCTCGCGGAGCAATTTCGGCGGACGACGACGCCGGATACAGTTCGCCAGTGCGGAAATCACGCTGTCCGAATCGTTTGCCGCCTCTTCCACGATTCGATCGACGAACGCGTCCGTGAAGGTTCCCAACTCCGTCCCGCGGACCATCCGACGAACGGCATCCCCATCCAGCGGGACACCAAATTTCCCACCATTTCGACCTCGTCGGAGCAGTTGTCGACATGCCTCTTCCAACCCGAACGTCGTCTTGTGGTAGTAGACACTCCGGTACATGAAGAAGCGGCCGAGCAGAAAGTGATCGACCGCCGTGATCGCCTTTTCCGGGACGCCAATCGCACCCGAGGGACTGGCCCGAAAGTTGTTCAGGAGGTAGTTCAGATCGATTTGACCGAACGGCACGCCAGCCGCCCGCGCGTCTCGCAGCAGGTAGTCGAGGCGGTCCATGTCCAAACTGCTGTGGATCAACTTGCTTAACTGGGGGTGTGCTGCCGTGGTCCGGCGAAACAGGTTGGCAATTCGTACCGCGCGATCTTCTCCCAAGATGCCGCGAAGGTCGGGCTGTTCGGTCACCACGAGTTCACCCACCTCCTCGTGTTTTGGGTACTTCGGTGTGCCCCCGATTACTTTGGATCCGCCGCCAACGAACTCTTCCGTCAACACCACCTTGTCCACTTTCTCCATCAGGTGGGAGTACGGGTAGTGTCCGACGTCGTGGAGCAAGCCTGCGAGACGGATGTCTTCGATCTGCTCCGGGGTCAACTTGAGGGCATCGCGCGCAATGTCGGTGATCTTGGCCATGATTCCCAGCACACCGATGCTGTG
>JANNVG010000144.1:0-3286 GCA_031414395.1 Fimbriiglobus sp. | reverse complement strand
TTGCGGAACGCGGCCATTCATTTGCTCGCGGGCGTGGACGCGCTGAGTGTGCGAGCGGCCACGCAGCGGTTGCAAATCCACCCCGGGGAGGCCCTCGCCCTGCTCAACAGTACCGCAGTGTGAACTCTGCAATAGCCCTGCGTGCAATCCGTGGCTGTCTTGATGCCGCCTTGACTTCCCCCATTCTTCCCCGAACAACATCCGCTCCCCCACCCGCGAGGCCACCCGTGGACCGGCACCAGCTCGAACAGGTTCTCCGCCGGGTCGATCCGTCGGTTCGGCTGGTCCACGAGCGACATTTGCGGCGGGGGCTGCGGCGGCTGACCGACCTGGGCGTGCGGGTGGCGACCGGCCTGGAACACGCCCACCGGCTACGGGTGGAACAGTTGCGGCAGGCGGGCGACTTCGCGGCGGCGGTGGCCGACGGTGACGGCGACACGCGGCTGCTGATCGTCGAGCCGGGCGACCGCATCGGGCGGAAGCTGTCGGACGCCGACCTGCTGCGGGTCTATTGGCAACTGCTGTTCGAGGCCGCGGTGGTGGACAAGGTCACGAATGCCGGCACTGAGCGCTGGGCCGAACTCGGCGAAGCGGGGGCGGTGGAAGCGAAATTCCGCCTGCGCCGCGGGCACGTCCTGCCGCCCGAGCCGACTGCGGGCGAACAGTACGCGGCGTTCGTCGGCGAGTTCCTCACCCTCCGCCGGTTCGCGCCCGAAGTGCTGGAGTTCACATACCCGTCGATCACCGCCGACGTGGTCGAACGGCTGGCCGCGAAGGACGTGAATGCCGACGACCTGTACACCCGCACCCGCCCGGACGGGGCCGCCGACCCCGACCGGAGCGAGCACCTCACGCATTGTCCGACCGAAGAGACGTTGCCCACGCCCGCCTCGCCGCAGGTGCTGCACGACCGCGCCACCCGCGCCGCCGCCACTGGAAACCTCGTCCGCGCGGCCCTGTTGCACACCCGTGCCGCCGCCCAACCCGCGGCGGTCACGGCCGTCACGGAAGGGCTGATTCCCAAGCTGGGCAAGCTGTTCGCGTGGGACCGCGACGAGCGGAAGGCGTGGGCGGACGCGCTCGTTTCCCTGTTGCCGGCCGCGGCGCGGTGGTACTGGTCGCCGGCCGCGATGGGTTTGTACGACCTGCAAAAGATCCCCCTCGACCTGAGCAAGGAGCTGTTCGCCGTCGATCCGGCCGCGTGGGTGCGAAGCCTGTTCCGCGCGCCGCTCGTGCGACAACTCACGCTCGCCCGGCACGCGGTGTTGCTCAAGCACCTGCGGGCCGCCCGCACGCACTTCGGCCGCCTGCCGAGCGCGCTGGCCAACCCGGTGCTGGTGTTGCTCGACAAGGAGATCGCCACCGCCGACGCCGAGCTGCGCACGAAACTGCGGCCGGTCGTGCAGGCCACGCTCGCCGGCATCCTGTTGCCGCACCACGCGCCCGAAGCGGTGGCCCGCGACACCGTCGCCGAGGAGGTGATCGACACCATCTGCCACCGCGGGCACGCGCGGCTTGGTGACTTGCGCGACGCCATCGCCCGCCACGCCTTCAAGCTGGACGACCTGACCGGGCCGGGCGAGTTCATCCGCGGGGATGCCCTGCTCCGGGCCGACGCCGCGCTCGGCAAGGCGCTCGACGGCCTGTACCACCCCGGCGAGGTGTACCTGCGGGCGATCCAGCGGGGCAGCTCGCTGGCGTTCGGCACGCAGGCCGGGCGGTGGCTGACCAAGTTTGTTGTGATGCCGTTCGGCGGGGCGGTGATGGCGGTCGAGTTCGGCAAATACATGTGGCACGAACTGGGCATGGTGTACGGGTTCGTCAGCAAGCTGGTGGGCGACCTCGACCCGACGCCGGAGCCGGCGCACGAAGAAGTCGCCGATCACACCAAAGACAAAGGGCACGTCGAACTGTTCACGCCGACGACCACCGCCGCCATCCTGCTGCTCGGCGTGCTGTTCCTGTTCCTGTTGCACTCGCCGCCGTTCCGTGCGTTCGTCGGCAAACTGCTCGGGTACGTCGGCCGCGGGCTGAAGTGGGTGTTCGTGACCGCCCCGCTGTGGGTGTGGAACTCCGCCCCCGTTCGCGCCGTTCGCACGCACCCGATCCCGCGCCTGTTCGCCGACCGCCTCGGCCGGCCGCTGGTGGCGGGTGTCGCCGTCGGCGCGTCGCTGTGGCTGTTTCATGCCAGTTGGCCGCGGGTGTTGTGGTGGGGTGGGGGCGTGTTCGCGGCGCTGGCCATTCTGATGAATCTGCCGCCCGGCCGCAGGTGTCAGGAGTGGGTGGAAGAACTGTTCTCCGACGGCTGGCGGGTGATCCGCCGCGACCTGCTGCCCAACCTGATCGGGTTCATCACCTGGTTGTTCCGCGAAGCCCTGAACGTGATGGACCGCGTGATCTATTCCGTGGACGAGTGGCTTCGGTTCCGCGAAGGCCAATCGAAGCCGGCGCGGGCGGGCAAGGTCATCCTCGCCTTCCTCTGGTTCCCCATCGCGTATGTGTGGCGGTTCGCGTTCTACCTGCTCATCGAGCCGCAGGTGAACCCGGTCAAGCACTTCCCCGTTGTGACGGTGTCGCACAAACTGCTGCTGCCGATGATCGCCCCCATCGCCGACAGCACCGGGCTGGGGCTGGGCGTCGTCGGCGGGGTCATCTGGTGCGTGCCCGGCATCTTCGGGTTCAGCGTGTGGGAGTTGAAAGAGAACTGGCGGCTGTACGCGGCCAACCGCCCGAAGCGGCTCCGCCCGCTGCCCATCGGCCACCACGGGGAGACGGTGTACGGCCTGCTCACGCCGGGGTTTCACTCGGGCACAATCCCGGCGGCGTTCGAGAAGGTGCGGGCGGCACTGGTGCGGGAGCGGCACATGGCCCGCGCGGCGAAGGTGCGGAAGGCGCTCGACGACCTGCACCACGCGGAAGACGCCGTGCGGAAGTTGATCGACCGCGAGCTGCTGGCACTGCCCCGCATGTCGAAGGCGTGGGTGGGTGTGACGGCTTCCGTCGGGGCGGTGCATCTGGGCCTGCAACGCATCACGGCCGAGGTGGTGTTCGCCGGCCACGAGGCGCGGCCGACGGTGCTCGAGTTCGCACGCATCGACCGCAAGATCGTCGGCCGGGTGTTCGCCCGCGGCGCCCTGGACAAGCTGTCCACCGAGCAGCAGGCGGTGTGGAACCAGGCGATGAAGGGGCTGCTGGCGAAAGGTGCCGCATCCGACGGCCCCGCGTGGGCCGAGTGGGTGGCGTTCTGGGACGGGCAATAGTGGAACCGGGAACGCAGTGACCGGGT
>JANNVG010000143.1:0-3375 GCA_031414395.1 Fimbriiglobus sp. | reverse complement strand
ACCCGGTCACTGCGTTCCCGGTTCCAGTGTTCACGCCTTCAACTCCGGATACTTGTGCCGCACCCGGGTGACGGCCACCAGGCACGCCGCCCGCTCGCTCACGCCTTTGCTCTGCATGAACTCGTCGAGCAGCGGCAAAATGCCGGACGCGAACTGCTTGTCGTCAATCGCCATGTCTCGCATCGTCTCGACGGCATCCAGCTTCGCCCGCCGCGCCGGGATCGGCTTGAGCGACACTTGACGCTCGACTTTGCCGCTGGGCTTTTCGTCATCGTCCCTGTCGTCATCGCTCTCCGCTGACACCGGGCTGTCAGTGTCGCCCATCGCCACGCGAGACTTCTCCGGCGGGCCGGGCGGCAGCTCGAACAGCACCCGCCGCAGGAAGTCGGCGAGCGTCGGCCGCTCGGCCGGGGGCTTCTCCGGTCGTGCCGGTACACCGGTGCCCTGCTCCGCTTCCCGTTTGGCGGCGTCCTTCTTCGCCTTCACCCCTACGGTCGGCTTGGGCGGGATCGGCGGCTTCCACAGTTCGGTCAGCCCGCGGTCGCGGTACACCTGCCACAAGCTGCGGATGACGAACGCCCGCACCTTGCGGTCCGGCGATTCGGTCAGGCGGAACAGTTCTTCGGGCACGCGCAGTTTGGGCAACCGGCGGATCAGTTCCATGCCAAGCGCCCGCGTCTCCTCGTCGCCCGATTCGCAGAAGCGGTAGACGGCTTCGGACGCCAGCTTCGCCGGGTCGAGCCGGTAGCCGGCCGTCTCCTTGCCGGTCTCGGCCAGCAGCGCCTTCGCCACGAACCGCCGCACGTCCACGAACGGGATTTCGCTCATCGCCAGCAGGTCGTCGGCGTTCGGCGTCCAGCGGGCGAAGTTGTGTTCGCAGAACTCGAGGGCGAAGTCGCGGAGCGGCTTGCGGGTCTCGCTCAGCAGTGGGAAGAATTTCTGCCAAGTGAGGAAGGAGTCGGGCACCTCGGTGCCGGGGTCGGGGCCTTTGCCGGTCTCTTCCATCGCAATCGGCTTGTGGTGGAGCCGGATGAACTTGCGGGCGAAGGCGGCGAGCGGGGCGTCGGCGGCACCGGGCGCGGTGGCCATACTCCACAGGCGTTCGCAACCCGCCGTGGTACTGTCGGCATCCGCCGCGGCCAGTTGCACCCCGCTCACCATCTGAAGGAACGCCGTCTCGGAGATGACGGCGATGTTCGCCCCGGCCGCGTTCAGCCCCTCCGCCTTCACCTGCTTGTCGCCCTTCTTCCCCTGGCCGTACAGCGGCGAGCCGTCGTCGCCCACCACCAGGTAGTGCAGGTTCTTCGTGACCGACCCCGACGCCACGCCGTTCGCCGCCTTCACCTTCGCCTCGGCCTCGTCCCGCTTCATGCTCTTCAGTTTGCCGGTGAAGAGGAATGTCTTCCGCCCCAAATCGACCGCGCTCGCTGACGGTTGAGTGCTGACCACCGACGGCTTTCCGGCGAAGTCGGCCGGGCTGAGCGAGCGGATCATCCGCTCGGACGCGAACGAGTGGTACTTCGCTTCCGGCCGGCCGGCGAGGGTCAGCAGCCAGTCGAACCCGAGGTCGGCCGTGCTGAACCCGCGCACGTCGGCGAACTGTTCCAGCCAGATTTCCGAACCGTTCTCGTCGAAGTTGAGTTGCTTCGCCCAATCGCCGTTCTTCGCGCGGAAGTCGGTGAGCCACGCGGACGCATCCCAATCCGGCTGATACGCCAGCATCTTCACGAAGTCCATGCCCAACTTCTGCGGGGTGAGCTTCTTCTTGCCGAACAGGTCGCGGACGCCGTCATTCGAGGGCGGGTAGAGGAAAAGCCAGCGGAGGTCGTCCACCGGCACCGTCTCCACATCCAGCTTCGCCAACTCGCCGACGGCCCACTCGGCGGCGGACACGTGTTCGCTGTTCTCCGGGTCGGTGCGTTTGACGAGGGTGACGTAGAACGCGGTGCCGAGGTCTTTGGGCGAATGCACCTTCGGCAAATGCTTCTGGGCGAACTCGCGGGCCTGCTGCGACGGCGCGAGAAGCCGCTCGGCGAACCACTCCGGCGTCAGGTCTTTCGCTCCGAACGACTTCGTCAGCACTTCCACCGCGAAGTCGTGCCCGTGCTTCATCTCCAGCAGCCGGCCCCATGCTTCGAGGCCCACATCCTTCCGCGGGTCTTTCTCGCTCAACAGGTCGCGGGCCAGCTTCCGCACGGCGTCGTTGTCGTTGCCGAACAGCGGCACCAGTTCATCGACTTTCAAATCGCGGGCGTGGGTGCGGGCGTAGGCGGCGGCGTACTTGCGGGCGTCGTTCGACGGCGAGTCGAACAGCCGCAGCACCGGCTCGTGCAGCTTCAGCTTGCGGAACTCGCCCTGCTCGAACTTCGGCACGTTTTGCAGAATCCACACGACGAAGTCGTGAACCGCCCCGCTCGGCACCGTCACCAGCCGAATCACCCAATCGGGTTCCACGTCCCGCAGCACGGTCTTGAAGTCGGCCTTCAACCCGGCGGCGGCGAACTCCCGCACCCAGTCGGCCTGGGCGCGTTCGAGCAGCGTGAACAGCGGGCGCGGGCTGCGCTTCCACAGGTCGCCGAACGCCCGGTGCTTGATGTCGCTGGCACTCGGCTTCTCGCGGTAGCCGAAACGGAACCCGCTCCGACCGTAGTTCTTCTTGTCGTGGTAGAAGATGTGGTTGAGCACCCACGTGCTGACGAAGTTGGTGTCCTCGGTGTACCGCATCAGGAAATCGACCGCGACATCGGCGTAGGTCGCGGGGAGTTGCTGCCCGACCCGCCGAAGGTATCGCCAAGCCCGACGCGACAGGTACGCCAGTGTCGCCCCGCTCACACTCTTCTGCCCGCCCTTGCCGCTCAGCGCCGCATCGAACCGGGCCGCGAGCGCGCCGTACACTTCGGTGTCGTTCTTCGCTTCGGCTTCCTTGAAGATGGCTTTGAGCGCCCGCCATGGTCCGTACACCAGCGGGCACTCGGCGATCACTCGGAGCAGGCAGTCGCGGGCCAGCGGGTCGGGCGACCGCCAGAGGGCGTCGATGATCTGGTGTGACTTGAGGCGGTCGGGCAACGGCACTTCGGCCGTCGGTGCTTCGACCGCCTTCAACCGCTCGACGCGCGCCGCCCGCTGCTCGTCTTTGCTCTTCTTCTTGAACTCCCAACTCCGCAGGTATTGCAGCCAACGGTCGAACGTCGGTGCCCCGTCGCGGATGGGCGTCTCGGGCGTGGGGTCGGATTGGGTGGTGAACTGCGAGAGGAGTTGAACGAACTGCGGGTCGCGGGTGTCCCACGACTGCTGAACGTCCGCGAGAGCGAGGGCGGCGGGCATGGCAGTTTTTCCGGTCGGGTGAACCGGCGGCGTGAGCCGCCTGGGTTCCAA
>JANNVG010000142.1:0-6963 GCA_031414395.1 Fimbriiglobus sp. | reverse complement strand
AGGAGCTGGGTTCTTCAACACACACCCGGCTCCTCACGGAGCACGGCTCGCGTGCCAGTTACCGCTTCTTCTTCTTCGGCTTCTCCTCTTCCTCCTCTTCTTCTTCGTCGTCCTCGTCGTCCTCCTCGTCGTCGTCATCATCGTCGTCGTCGTCATCCGCTTTCTTCTTCTCGGCTTCACCCTCCACCTTGATCGGCCCGGTCTCCGGCTCGACGAACCCGGCGATCACCCGCGGGTCCCAGATGGTGAGCAGCATGAACACGCCGGCGAACAGCGGGAACAGGCCGAAGAAGCCGGCCACCACCGCCCACGGGTAGCTGGCGATGGTGATCCCTTGCACCGCCCCGTAGCAGGTGATCGCCCCCCACAGCGTGCACACGATGCCGATGAACACCCACCCCAGGTACTCGGTGAACTCCTCGTCCGACGGCGGGGTGCCGCCGGTGAAGATGATGCCCCACAGCCCCTGCCAGAAGAACGCCCAGAACAGGCCGAACAGGCACAGCAGCCCGCCCTGAAACAGCAGCAGGTTGACCGGCGTGACCAGCAGGGCGGCGGCCGTCCCGCGGGCGCTCTTGGCGAACTTGTCCTTCACCGCCCCGAACGTCGGCTTGTTCTTCTCCGCCAGCCGCTTCTCCTCCTCCGACTCCTGCGCCATGCCGTAGGTCTTCGGGCCGTCGTCCTCGTCGTCGGCGAACGGCGACTTGGCCGGCGGCGGCGGGGGTGGGCTGGCCGGTGCCTCCGCCGCGGGTTTGGCGGTCGCGGGTTTCGCCATCGCGGGTTGTGCGGCGGCGGGTTTGGCGGCGCCGGGTTTCGCCGCCTTCGCCTTCGCCTTCGCCGGCGGGTCGTCCTTGAACCCGAGGGTCTTCGCCCGCGGGGTGAACTTGGCCTCGCACTCCGGGCAGGTGAACGCCTGCCCCGGCTTGGCCTCGGCGGCCGACTTCACTTTGGCGTTGCAGTCCGGGCAGGTGTACGAGGGCATCGTGGGAACCGCGGCGCGGACAGATGGGGGAATGCTCACACTGTACCGGGCGACTCGTCCTTTTGCCAGACGCTCAGTACGGCCGCCTGGCCGAGCACCCGCACCCGCATCTGCTTGAGGGGTCGCCAGGCGTGCGGGCGGATGGCCTCCTTCAGGGCGTCGATCTCGCACACCAGGATCACCGCCTTGCCTCCCGGCTTCAGCACCCGGTCCCACTCGGCCACCAGGTTGTCGTACAGCTCGGGGATGCCCTCGGGCTTCTCCAACTGCTTGCCGAACGGCGGGTTGCAGATGAGGCGATCGACCACGCGGCGGGGCACGGGCAGTTCGGTGCTGTCCCACCGTTCGGGTTCGATGCCGCCCCGCCGGCCCAGGTTTTGCCCGGTGCAGAACACCGCGTTCGGGTCGATGTCCCCGCCCAGGTATCGCACCTCGCGGATGCGCCGCTGTTCGCACAACTCCAGCGCTTCGGCCAGGATGGTGCCGGCCCCGCACATGGGATCCAGTACGGTCATGCCGGGGCCGATGCCCGCCAGCCGCACCATCGCCGCCGCCACCGTCGGCCGCAAGCTCGCCGCCACGTGGTCGGTCTTGTAGGTGCGGTGGCGCATGGTGCGGTCGGTCAGCCGCACGCCGCAGATGGCCACCTTGCCGGTGATGGTCAGCCAGATTTCGAACCAGGCGTTCTCCTCGGCGGGCACCCACCCGGCGGGTACGAACCCGGCCAGTCCGTCGGCCATCGCGTCGAGCGCGTCCACCCGCCGGTAGCCGTGCTCGCCCTGCATCTGGCAGACGAGGTGGAAGGTCGGCTTGCCCTTCGTCTTCGGCCGCACGGCGTGGTGCAACCGGAACAGGTTGGCCCAATCGACCTTCTTCGCCGTCCACCGCTTGATGGTTTCCAGGTCGCTCGCCTTGTAGGTGAGCGAGTCCGACCCCCACGCCAGCAGGTACACGTCTTCGGTGGTGCGGAGTTTCAGCAGATCGGGCGTGATGTCGTCCACGCGGAACACGACCACCCCGCGGTCGGTCCGCTTCACCTCGCCTTCCAGGTCGCGGGTGATCTCGTCGGCCGCGACGGTCTCCAACCCCGGCTGAACGAAGGCGTACAAGGCGGGGACTTCGGGCGGGTCGGCACGGCGGGCCACGGGAATGCACCTGGGAGCGAAACAGATCATGATAGCAGGCGGACGACGGAAGTGGTGGCACACCCCCTCCGTTGACCGCGGTTGACCGCGGTCGACCGTCGCGGTATCGTCCCCGCCCGCGGGGCACGGGTTGCGCCGCCGCAGTTCACCACGGGCGGCACGGATGGCGTCCCCGGTTCGCACATGGCTGATTCGCGCCGGCGTCGCCGGCGTCATCATCGGCCTCGCCGCCGCCGGCTACCTGGCCGCCACCTGGGTCGGCCCGGAGAAGGTGCGGGAGGTGGTGCTGGCGCACCTGCACGACCGCTTCGGCGACGACGTGGACGTGCAACTCGGTTCGGCCAACATGCGGCTGTTCGGCGGGCTGTCCGTCACCGACCTGACGCTCACCCGCAAGGGCGAAGACGAACCCTTCGCCGTCCTCCCGCACGCCGTCCTTTACCACGACAAACAGAAGCTGAACCAGGGCACGCTCGAAGTCCGCAAGATCGAGCTGACCAACCCCACGCTCCGGGTCGCCCGCCTGGCGGACGGCACCTGGGACATCGCCAAACTGCACAAGAAGCCGGGCGAGGGCGGCACCGACGCGATGCCGACGGTGGTGGTGAAGGGCGGCACGGTCATCGTGTCCGACCGCCGGCCGGACGCGATGCCGGCGGTGGCCGTGCGGAACGTCGCCCTGACGGTGATGAACGACCCGCCCGAGATCGTGAAGGTGGAAGGGTCGGGCGAGGTGGTGGCGGCCGACGCCCTGAGCGCCGACGGCGGGGTGGCCGAGGGCGTGTTCAAGCTGCCCGTGCGGGTGGGCGTGCGGCTGCACCGGCCGGCCGGTCACGTGACGCTGCACGTCGAAACGGATGAAGTGCGGATCGGCCCCGACCACGCGGCGCTGCTCGCCGGCATGGACCCGCAGGCGGCCGAGTACGCCGAGCGGTTCAGCGGGGCGGTGAGCGTGACGGCCGACGTGAGCACTTACGCCGACGCCGTCCAGCCGGCCAAGTACGACGTGAAAGTGCGGCTCCGCGACGGGCAGTTCGAGGACCAGTCCGTGCCGTGGCCGCTGTCGCAGTTGGCCGGCACCATCCGCCTGTGCGACGGCAAGGTGACGGTCGAGAAGCTGACCGGCAAGCTGGGCGCGGCCGTGGCCGAACTGAGCGTCGAGTCGAAGGCCGACCTGCTCTGCCCGCCGAAGGGCGGGGGCGCGGCCGAGGTGCCGGGGGTGGTGCGGTGCGGCCCGCGGTGGCCGCCGGTGCGGTTGGCCACGCGGCTGCTCGTGCCGCCGGCAGTGCCCGTGCCCGCCGACCCGATCGCCGCCGTCGAGGGGAAGTTGGACAAGTTCGAGTTGAAGCTGTATTCGCTCAGCCTGGACGGGGAGCAGTTCGCCAAGTTGACGCCCGACACGAAGGTGATCCGCCGCATGTTCAGCCCGGCCGGGCTGGTGGACGTGGCCGTGCGGTTCCGCCGCGTGGACGGCGGCTGGCGGCGGGAGGTGGACATCCTGCCGAAGGGCCTGACCATCGAGTACGAGCACTTCCGCTTCCCCATCACCGACGTGTACGGCAGCCTGAAGAAGGTGAACGCGAGCGACGGCACGGACGAGTTCCAGGTGAAGCTGACGGCCAACGCGGGCGACCGGCGGATCGGCATGGACGGCCGCGTGGCGTGGGGCGCGCACGACCCGCTGGTGGACCTGACCATCGCCGGCAAGGACGTGCTCATCGACGCCAAGCTGCTCGCCGCGCTGCCCGGCAAGCACGGCGAGATGCTGCCCGGCATCGGGGCCACCGCCCGCGGCGACATCACCGTCCTGCTGAATCAAGACCTGAACGTGAACCGCTGGGAGAACACGTTCAAGGTGAAGATGTACGGCGGCACCGTGAAGTACCCGCAGTTCCCTTACACCCTCAAGCAGGTGCGGGGCGACATCCTGGTGAAGAACGTGTCGTGCGACCCGACGCGGCCGACCCGCCCGACCGAGCCGGTGGAGGCCCAGCCCGACCGCGACACGGTGACGCTCCGGCACTTCGAGGCCGTCCACGACGGCGGGCGGCTGTGGATGAGCGGGGAGAGCAAGGCCGAACCGGGCGGCCCGCACCGCAAGCTGACGGTGAACGTGCAGGGCGAGAACTGCCCGCTCGACGACGAGTTGATCGCCGGCCTGAAGGCGATGAAGATGGAGGTGCTGGCCAACCAGCTCGGGCTGAGCGGCGAAGTCACCTTCGGCTCGGACATCGAGATCCGTGAGCCGGCCGCCCCGCCCGCCGTGGCCGACGGTGACGCCCCGCCTGCCCCGCCGCGGCCGTTCGACCCCGACCAAGACCTGAAAGTGGCCGTCAACTTCCGCGGCCCGTCCGTCTGCCCGCCGGCGTTCGCCTACGACCTGCACGACCTGGCCGGCGTCCTACGGTATCAGAACGGCAAGCTCGAACTGCAAGACTTCTCCGCCCGCCACAAGACGAGCGCGCTCAAGATGTCCGCCGCCGACGTGCGGCTGGCCGACGGCGGGGTGTGGGCGAACGTCGGCAGCGTGACCGTCGCCCCGCTGGTCATCGACCCGCCGCTGTTGAAGGCGCTGCCCGCCCACGTGCGCACCGAACTGGAAAAGGTGAACCTCCGCGGGCAGGCCGAGTTGAACGTCAAACACCTGGTCATCAGCCTGCCGGGGAAGGCGACCGCGCGGGCGGCCCCGCCCGACACCGTTCGCCAAGCGGCGTTCCTCGCCGAGACGACCGGCACGCCGGGCATCGACCGCTGGCAGTCGTCTTCGGATCACCCGCCGCTGTCGCTCGTCCGGTTGCCCCGCTTCGCCGAGCGCCGCCTGCCGCCGTCGCGGCCAGTCGTGTCGGCCGTTGGCGGATTGCTGCCGTTCACCCTGCCCTGGCACCCGACCGCGGAGAAGGTGTTCCCGCCGTCCGCCGCCACGGACCTGTCCCCGCTGGTGGTGTACTGGAACGCCAGCCTGAAACTGAAGGGGGCGGCGCTGGAGTTGGGGGTGACGTGCGACGACGTGTACGGAGCGGTGTCGAGCGAGGGGCGGGTGAACGGGAGCGAGGTGGGCGGCGTGGTCGGCAACGCCTGGTTCGAGCGGGCGACGGTGGCCAAGCAGCCGCTCACCGACGTGAAGGCGTCGTATCGTGTGGTGCCCGCCCAGCCCGACCCGAAGAACCCGGCCCGCACCCAGCCCGCCGCCCTGGTGTTCCGCGACATCGCCGGCACGGCGTTCGGCGGCACGCTCGGCGGACAGGCCCGCGTCGAGTTGAGCGAGCAGGGGCGGTTCCAACTGTGGCTGAACGCCAGTGGGGTGAAGTTGGAAGAGGTGGCGAAGCATCACAAGATGGGCGCGGGCGAGGTGTCGGGCGACGCCCAGGGGACGGTGCTCATCGAAACGGTGCTCGACGCCCGCACCGGCAAGATGGTACTCGGCGGCACCGGGCAAATCGACGTGCCGCAGGGCCGGCTGTACAACCTGCCGGTGCTGCTGGAGTTGGTGAAGGTGCTGAAGGGGCAGACGCCGGACGGAGTGGCCTTCGAGGAGGCGCACGCCACGTTCGACCTGAAAGGCGACCGCCTGAAGGTGACGCAACTCGACCTGCTCGGGGCGGCCGTCAGCCTGGGTGGCAGCGGGGAGATGGACTTCACCGGACAAGACGTGAGGTTCGAGTTCTACACCATCTGGTCGCAGACACTCCGGCGGTGGCTGACCACCCCACTCGGCGACGTGACCGGGCTGCTCAGCGGCGGGCTGTTCAAGATCGAACTGACCCGCGTGAACGGCGAACTGACGCCGAAGGCGCACATGCTGCCCGCCGTGACCGACCCGGTCCGGGCGGTGGCGGAGCGGTGGCGACAGCGCCTCGGGCGTGACACCCCGCCGCCGACCGTCCGCGGTTCCGGGCGGTAGTGTGAAGCGAGTTGGTGGGCCAATCCCCAGGCCGGTCGGTCAACCCCAACGGGATTGTTCCGCCAGACCAGGGTTGAATGGCACTTCCTGAAGGCGTTAACCGGGTGCTGCGGGCGTACTGGTACCGCGGCTTGGTCGTGTCTTTGCAGTCCTTCGGGCGGCGTTTCAGCACTCGCGGTTCTGAACGGTTCGGGCGGTCGTCCACCCGTTGCGAGCCGATCACCCGCAACAACGCCGCCCACGCCGCCGTGAAACTCACCCGCCACGGGGCCGCCTTCGCCACCACCCCCACCCGCCTGTCCGCCGAGCTGCACCGCAAGGTGTGCCTCGTGCTCACCGAAGACGCCGTGCTGGCCGAGGAACTGCTCGCCCGCAAGCGGCTGGGCGACCAGATCGTCGGCCGGCTGAGCGACCGCGCGCTGCTCGTGCGGCCCGGCCAACTGGACGTGGTCCTCGACGAGTTGAAGAAGATGGGCCACACCCCGCAGGTGGTGGGCAAGTGAAAGTGCTCTGCTCGCTCCGCGAGCGGGTTCAAACCGTCCGCTCGCGGAGCGAGCAGAACACTTTTTCTTGAATGTGCGCCCGCCCGCGGCGGATCATATCCGGTATGTTGCCCGACCGCCTCACCCGCCTGATCGCCGGCACGCACGCCGGCATCCCCGACGCCGAACTCGTCCGCCGGGTGGCCGACGCCGGCGACGAGGCGGCGTTCGAACTGCTGGTGCGGCGGCACGCGGCGGGCGTGTGGCGGGTGTGCCGGGCGGTGGCGGCCGACCACCACGCGGCCGAAGACGCCTTCCAGGCCACGTTCCTCGCCCTGCTCCGCAAGGCCGGTTCGCTCGCCACCAACCCCGCCGGCTGGCTCGCCCGCGTGGCCACTCGCGCCGCACTGAAAACCCGCCGCCGGCTTCCCGTGTTGCCCGACGGGTTCGACA
>JANNVG010000141.1:0-1669 GCA_031414395.1 Fimbriiglobus sp. | reverse complement strand
CCCCCTCTCCATGACATGGAGAGGGGGTGTTCAAAGGGCGAACCTTGTTTCTCTTCGCCGCGACCCAAGGGAGCGCCACCGTCAACGCCCCCTTCGGTGCGGCGAAGACCAGCTTGTTGTGGTGTCGAACACCCCCTCTCCATGTCATGGAGAGGGGGCCGGGGGGTGAGGTCTCCGGTGTTAACGGAACCACTCCAGCAACTCGCGGCCACCGACGACCGCGCCGGCCGCCGTCACGCCCAGCAGCACCAGCACCAGTATCACACGGAACCAGAACGCCCGGCGGTCGTGCCGGTCGGCCCGCTCGCGGCGGCCGATCAGGCCGAGCAGGTAGTCCATCCGCACCGTCATCGGCCCGTGCTGCCACGCCCGCACCCACCCCAGCGCCCGCTGGAACAGGTTGCCCCGCGTCTCGCCGGCGTCCCACCCGTTCAGCACCATCACCTTCTCCAGCGCCCGCACCATCGCCCGCAGCCCGCTCGGGCACAGCCCCCGCCCGCGGGCCACCAGCACCGTGTCCGCGTCGTGCCCGGTGCAGTGCGGGTTGGTACACGACCCGGTGCGACTGCCGAAGATGTCCGCTTGCCGCTCGCACACCCGCGACAGCCAGCCGAACACGACGAACAGGTACACGCCCATGACGGCCAGCGGGGGCAGCGGTAGGAACGGGCCGAACCACGCGGGCACTTCCACGTCTACCCCGCACAGCGTGAGCAGCCGATCCACCAGCAGGGCCAGCCCGAACACCGCCCCGCCGCTGATCGCCAGGAAGAGCATGTAGTACGGCAGGTGGCCGTAGCGGGCGTGCCCGGCCTCGTGCCCGAACACGGCGTCGAGTTCGTCCGGCTCCAGCCCTTCCAATAAGCGATCCGTGAAGATGACGTATCGCGCCCACGGGAGGATGCCGATGACCATCGCGTTCGCCATCATCCCGCGGGTGGGCCACAGCAGCAGGTCGGTGAACCGCACCCCCAGCCGGCGGGCGGTGGCTTCCAGGCGGTCGCGGGTGGGGCCGGGGGGCAAACGCTTCAACCCGAGCAGCGGGCGGATGACCAGCGGGAGCAGCATGGCCAGCGCGAGCGCCGAGAACGTCACCCCCAGTTGATACCACCACTGGCTCGTCGTTCCGGGGAACACGCGGGTGGCGGTCTGATGGGAGACGCACAGGAACACCGGCAGGAACACGGTGACGAAGAACTGGCGGGCATTGTTCAGCCAGAAGCCGAAGAGCGACCAGAACGCGCGATCCGGGTGATTCGCGCGGAACAGCGCCCGCTCGGCCGGCCAGTAGGCGAGCCAGTTGAACGCGAGCGTGAGCAGGTACGGGGCGGGCACGAGCAGCTCGGCGAACGGCAGCAGCCGGTGGACGTGCCGCATGAACACCACTTCGCCGTCGGCCGTCTCGCCCACCACGGTCAGCACCTCTTGCACGCACGTGGTCCGCACCCAGTGGCCCCAGCCGAAGGCGAAGATGGCGGCGGCGGTGATGGCGATGTTCAGGTAGAACGCGACCTGTCGCCAGCGGCCGTACAAGCGGGACGCCTTCGCCCGCCGGTCGGGGTGGCGGGTCAGCACGACGGCCGTGCGGACGCTGACGGCGAGCGAGGTGAGGACGGACAAGCCGACCATGCCGGCGGTGAGGGCGACGGTGAGCGGCCCGGACAGCGGG
>JANNVG010000140.1:0-4982 GCA_031414395.1 Fimbriiglobus sp. | reverse complement strand
GGTGCTTTCTGTAGCCGGGGTCTGTGACCCCGGACCGGCCTCACAGAGGCCGGCTACAACAGGAAACACCCACGGCCCTGGCGGGCCGGATTCGCCTGGCGCGTCACTCCCCGCCGGTCAGCCGCAGGAAGTCGGGGTCGGACGCGAGGGCGGCGAAGTCGGCGTCCTTCCGCAAATTGCCCAGCTCGTACCCGTCTTTGGTCAACTCGTCGAGCAGCTTGATCGCCTCCGCCTTCCACTCCGGGCGGTCCTTGCTCAACAGGGCGTAGCAGGTGACGGCCGCCATCCGCACGTGCGTCGAGCGGTCCTTCGCCAGCGCCGCGGTGACGTCCTTGATCGCCTTCTCCGGCTGGTCCAGTCGGGCGTACAGCAGCCCGCGGCTGGCGGTCAGCACGGAGTCGTTCGGTGCGAGCGGGACGGCCCGCTCCATCACCTCGGCGGCGTCGGCGTACCGCTTCAGCTTCTCCAGCACGTACACCTGATTCCGCAGTGCGGTCACGTACTGCGGGTTCAGCCGCACCGCCTGCCGGATGTCGTCCAGGGCGGCGTCCGGGTCGGCGTCCGCGCGGGCCAGCCCGCGGAGCAGCCAGCCCACTTCGTCGGTCGGGGTGAGCCGCAGGGCGGCGGCGGTGTCGGCGGCGGCGGCCGGCGCGTCGCCCGCCTGCTTCTTCCACTTGGCCCGTTGCAGCAGCGCCCGCACGTGCATGCCGCCGGGGTCGGGGGCGGCCAGCACCGCGTCCAGGTCGGCGGTGGCCTTGGCCTTGTCGCCCGTCTGGGCGAGGGCGTGCGCACGGTGCAGGCGGGCGGGGGCGTTGTCCGGCTCCAGGGTGAGCACCACGGTCAGGTCGGCGATCACCTCGGCGTTGTCTTGGAGTGGCACGGTGGCCACCGCGCGGTTGAAGAAGGCGCCGGCGAAGGTGGGGCGGAGGGCGACGGCGGCCGAGTAGCACGCCCGCGCGTCGGCCGACCGGCCGGACTGGTGGTGGCACACGCCGAGCTGGAACTGCGCCCAGAAGTGCGTCGGGTCGAGGCGGACGGCCTCTCGCAACAGCGGAAGCGCGTCGGCGTACTGGTGGGTGGCGGTCAACTCTTCGGCCGACAGGAAGTGATCCTCGGCGGTGAGCAGGGGGGTGTTGGCGGCGTGTGCGGCCAGCGTGCGGGCGTCGTCCGGCCGGCCCAGGCGGGTGAACACGTCGGCCCGCTGCGAGTACACCGCCCGCGGGGCCGGGCCGGGGCGGACGACCTCGGCCAGGGTGTTCCACCGCGCGGCCGCCTCCGCCGCGGTCGGCCCGCCGGCGGCGGCCCGCAGCTCCCCGCGGGCGAGCAGCAGGCAGGCGTCCGACAGGGCGGACAGCAGTTCGACCCGCCTGTCCGCCGGCAGTGCGGCCACCGCCGGCCGCGCCCGCCAATTGTCGTCGTCGGGCAGTCCGTACTCGGCCAGCACCGCCCGCAGGCGGGTCAGGTCGGCGGGGGCGGCCCTCAGCTCGTTCACCCGCCCGGCCAGCAGGTAGCGCACCGCCCGCACCTCGGCGTGAAGGGCGGTCAGCCGTTCGCTCGCCTCGATCCGCTCCTGCTCGCGGGCGGTGGCGGCGGCACGGTGCGTCTGCTCGGCCCCGGCCCTGGCCAGTTCCCTCCAGGCGAACGTGGCGGCGATCAGCAGCGCCAGCCCGACCAGCGCCCCGCCGCACACGAGCAGTTGCCCGCCCACCTTCGGGTGTCGCTTCCGCCACTTCAGCAGCCGGTGCCACCCGCCCGGCTCGGCCGCCACCTTCAGCGGCTCGCACGCCAGGAACCGCCGCAGGTCTTCGCCCAGGTCGGCGGCCGACTGATACCGGCGGGCGGGGTCGGCGGCCACGCACGTGCGGACGACGGCTTTCAGATCGGGCGGCACGTCGGCGGCCGGCACTCCGGCCCACGGCACCCACTTCCGCCGTTCCGTCAGCAGGCGGGGCAGGTCGGCTTCGAGGTCGCCGACCGGCGGGGAGAACGGGTGCCCGCCGCTCAGCCACTCGAACAGCATCACCCCGACGGCGTACACGTCGCCCCGCGGGTCGGCCGTCGGGCACACGGCGAACAGCCCGGCCAACTGCTCCGGGGCCATGTACGGCACGGTGCCGCCGGCCGCGTCCACCGCCGCCCACGCCTTCAGGTCGGCCGCCACCCCGAAGTCGAGCAGCATCGGCTGGCCGTCGTCGGTGATGAGCACGTTGGCCGGTTTGATGTCGCGGTGGACGATGCCGCGGTCGTGCGCGTGCGCCAGCCCGTCGGCCAGGCGGGCGATCATCCAGCACACCGCCTGGGCGAACGTCAGCCCGGCCAGGCGGTCGAACACGGCCGCCGTCGGCGGGTGGGCGGCGGGCGGGGGCGCGTCGGGGGCGGGCGACGGGCTGACGGGGGCGGACAGCCGCCGCAGGGTGTTGGCCAGTTCGGCCCCGCTCGCCGGGCGGCGGGTGCGGCCGCGTCGGAGCAGGTCGGCCAGGGTGGTGCGGCCGAAGTACGGCATGCACACGGCGTGCAGCCCGCGGTCGTGGTGGACGGAGTACACGGGCACGATGTTCGTGTGCTGGAGCTGCGCCAGCGACACCGACTCGCCGGTCACGTCGAGCGACACCTTCAGCGCCACCGGCCGGCCGGCCAGCTCCCGCTGGGTGGCCAAGTACACCCGCCCGAACGCCCCGCGGCCCAGTTCCTTCACCAGTTGAAATCCGAGGAACTCGGTGCCCACGCCCGGCATGGCGGGAGGGGGCGGGAAGACGGTGTCGGTGCCGGCCGGCCGGGTGCTGGCGGGGACGGACGCCGGGCCGACGAAATTGCGGACGGTCTGCGGGTCCGCGACCGGCGGAGGGGTGTGAGCGGGTGTGTTCACGCGGGGCACTCCGCGGGGGACGACACCGGCGGTCGGGTGAACCGCGGCACGCGAGTGTAGTTCACGCCCCGCCCGCCCGCCGGCCCGACGACCCCTTTCTGATGTGGAATCCCACCCTTCTTGTGTGGCGCGATTCGCGCCGCCGCGTGCCGGTTCCGCCGCCGCACGAATCCCGAGGGGCGGCTTCGGTTTCGGCCTGAGTCCGGTTGTAGCGGTTGCATGAGTTGGGAAATTCCGACACCCGCCGGTGGCACGCCGCTCAGATCTGGTCTACAGGACTGTACGCCGCAATTGGCCGGCGGTGGGCGTCCCGTTCCGGGTGGCCCGCCGGCGGGCGGTTGAAACCCCTGGAGAATTCCTGCCATGATTCGCTCGGCTCTATCCGTGGACCAGCTCGAAGATCGCACCACGCCGGTGTCGCTCACCTTCAAAACCGTCATCAGCGTCTCGGTGAGCACGCCGCCGCAAGACCCGATGGACAACCCGCCGCCGGTGCAGCCCGGGGGGACGGGCGGCTCCGGCTCGACCACCTCGCCGCCGGTGTCGCCGCCCCCGCCCCCGCCCGGCACCCTGCCGACGTACTGAGCCGGCCCGCGCGGGGCGGGCGTCGTGTCCCGCCCCGCGTGCCGAATCGCACCCCTCCCACTGGCCCCCGCTCGCCCCGTGAACGACCCCAGCCAAACGTACCGCACCGCCAAGGCCGTCGTCCTGCCCGTGCGGGTGACCGACGCCTGCCTGGTGTTCATCTACCCGACCGGCCCGCAGATGGGCGCGCGGTACGTGTTGAAGGACACGGCCACCGTCGGCCGCACCGACGACTGCCAGGTGCGGAACACCGACGCCTCCGTGTCGCGGGCGCACGCCCGCCTGGAGTGCCGCGACGACGGGTACTACGTGCTCGACCTGGACAGCACCAACGGCACGTTCGTGAACAACGTCCCCGCCACCGAGGCGCTGCTGCACGACGGCGACTACCTGCGGATCGGCAACTGCATCTACCGCTTCCTCGAAGGCGGCAACCTGGAGGCCGAGTACCACGAGGAGATCTACCGCCTGACCGTCCAGGACGGGCTGACCGGCCTGCACAACCGCCGCTCGCTCACCGAGTTCCTCGACCGCGAGCTGTCGCGGGCCGAGCGGCACGCCCGCCCGCTCGCCCTCGCCCTGTTCGACATCGACCGCTTCAAGGCCATCAACGACGGCAACGGCCACCTGGCCGGCGACACCGTCCTCCGCCAACTGGCCGCCCTCCTCCGCCCGGTCGTCCGCAAGGACGAGCTGCTCGCCCGCTACGGCGGCGAGGAGTTCGCCATGGTGCTGCCCGAGACGACCGGCGAGAACGCCCTGCGGGCGTGCGAGCGGCTCCGCCAGACGGTCGCCGAGCACCGCTTCGAGTACGACGGCAAGCTCATCCCCGTGACGGTCAGCATCGGCGTGGCGGTGAACGGCCCGGACGCCGACACCCCCGAGCGGCTGCTCCGCGCCGCCGACGCCAAGCTGTACCAGGCCAAAGCCGCCGGCCGCAACAAAGTGATGTTCTGACCGCCCGCCGGATTCCTCACTCTCACCACTTCCCTCACGCCGTCGGAAGTGGGTCCGCCACTTTCCCCCCACCCCTCCGCGGACCCACTTCCCAATTCCGGTAGCACCCATGCCCCGCTAGGACTTACGGTGATTCCGACCAACTTGTTAGCCCGAAGCGCAAGCGAGGGGCGAGGGGCCAGCCGCCAGCCGCCCTCCCAACAGGTTGTTCCGACCACGAGAATTCTTCCCGGAATGTGGTTGCGTTCGACGGAACTGCACGGAGAGTGCATTTCCCGTCAGTGCGGTTGCGACCCTGTCGGGCGCCCGACTCGCCCGCCCGACCTCGAACGGTGTTCCGCCACAACGAACTGACTGAAAATCCTCGGGCCGGCCACGATTCAAGGGAAAGCTGGATTGAAGCGTCCTGTGTCGTCGGCTCGGGTCGAGGGCCTCGCGGCCGTCCTCTCAGGGTCACGCGGGGTCGCGGGGTCGGGGTTGCGTAGGGTGGGTCTGACGGACGGCTTCCGTCCGGCGACCCACGAAATCCAGGCCACGTGGGTCGCCCGAGCGAAGCGCTCCGTCAGACCCACCC
>JANNVG010000139.1:0-2464 GCA_031414395.1 Fimbriiglobus sp. | reverse complement strand
CGGGTTGGGGGGGGGTGACGCCCCGCGCCCGCCTGGGAGGGTTTATCCTGCACCCCGCCCCCTGGGGGCCGCGGCTCATCATGACCACGCACACACCCGCGGCTTCTGGGGGTTCGTCACCACCCTGTACGTCGGCCTGCTCGGCTGGTGCCTGGGCGGGCGGGCCGGGTGGCGGCGGTGGCTGGTGGTGGCCGCCGCGGCCGTCTGCTTCTTCAGCACGCCCGTGCTGGTGCAACTGGTGGGCACCGACTTCGTGCCGAAGGACGACCAGAGCGAGTTCGAGGTGGCGCTCAGCCTGCCGGCCGGGTACTCGCTCACCGAAGCCGACGCCGCGTGCAAGGAGATCGAGGCGAAGCTGGCGCAGGTGAAGGGGGTGACGAACGTGTTCACCACCGTGGGCGAGACGAGCGGGCGGCAGTCGAAGGGCCAGGGCGACGTGACCCGCGTGCTCATCTACTGCCGCATGACCGACCTGCGGGAGCGGAAGTTCCCGCAGAAGGACGCCATGGCCGACGCCCGGCTGGTGCTGGCCGACTACCCCGACTACCGAGCCACCGTGCAGGAGGTGAAGCTGTTCAGCAGCAGCGCGTTCAAGAACGTGCAGGTGGAGGTAGCGCTCATGGGCACCGACGGCGACAAGCTGGACGTGTACGCCGCCGCACTGGTGGCCGGGATGCGGGCCAACCCGTCGTACACCGACGTGGACACGAACGCCGCCGCCCGCAGCCCGGAACTGCAAGTGCGGATGCTCCGCCAGCAGGCGGCCGACCTGGGCGTCAGCCCGCAGGCGGTGTCGTCCACGCTGGGCATCCTGGTCGGCGGGGAGCCGGTGAGCAAGTTCAAAGAACCCGGCAAGCCCGACCTGTACGACGTGTGGGTGCGGGCCGACCTGCCCAGCCGCGACAGCCGCGAGGCCGTCGAGCGGTTGACCGTGCCGAGCGACAAGGGCGACCCGATCCGGCTGAGCAGCGTGGCCACGGTGGAGTACGCCCGCGGGCCGGCGGCCATCGACCGCTACAACCGCCAGCGGACGGTGAGCGTGACCGCCAACCTCGCCCCCGGTGCCGTGCTGGGCAAGGAGCTGCCGTGGCTGGCCGACGAGGTGAAGGGGCTGAACATGCCGGCCGACTACCGCCACGAGTTCCTCGGCGAGGCCAAGCTGATGGCCGACTCGAACAGCAACTTCGCGCTCGCGTTCGTGCTCGCCTTCCTGTTCATGTACATGATCCTGGCCGCCCAGTTCGAGAGCCTGGTGCAGCCGATCACCATCCTCATGGCCGTGCCGCTCACACTGCCGTTCGCCCTGCTCTCGCTCCTGCTCCTGCAAACGGCCCTCGACGTGTACGCCATGATCGGCCTGTTCATGCTGTTCGGCATCGTGAAGAAGAACGGCATCCTTCAGGTGGACTACACGAACGTGCTGCGGCGGAAGGGGCTGCCGCGCGACGAGGCCATCCTGGGGGCCAACCGCGCCCGCCTGCGGCCGATCCTCATGACCACGATCATGCTCGTCGCCGCCATGATCCCCATCGCCACGGGTCAGGGGCCGGGGGCGAGCGCGCGGGCGAGCATGGCGAAGGTGATCCTCGGCGGGCAGGCGCTGTCGCTCCTGCTGAGTTTGCTCGTCACCCCGGTGGCGTACTCCCTGTGGGACTCCATCGCGGCGTTCACGAGACGGGCGGTCGGGTCGGTGTTCGGCCGCAAGCCGGCCGTCGCGCCGACGGTGGAGCACGCGGCCACCGAAACGGTCGTCGAGTCGGACGTGGTGTCGCTGGTGGCGGTGAAGTAGGCGAACGGTGCGGTGTGCCTCTCGCAGTCGGCCGTGCCCCCCCAATCCGCAGTCACACCCCCGCGGCGTCACCCGCTGGCGTCGGTCGGGCGGGGGTGGTACGCTGGGCCGGTCGCCCGCCCAGGAGGATCGAGATGGCCGTCTACTGCGTCTGCTACACCATCGGCGAGACGGGCGACCACACGCCGGACGGCCCGCGGGACAAACTGGGGGCACTCGGCGACGTGTGCGAACTCACCCCGTCCACGTGGCTGCTCGACACCACCCTGCACACCGGCGGCATCCTCACCCGCCTGGAAGGGGTGCTCGGCAGCAACGACCAACTGGTGGTGTTCGAGGTGGCCAAACAGGGCGACTGGTCGATCACCCAGGGGCCGCAGGTGACGCAGGAGGGCGTGGCCGTGTGGTGCGAGCGGCACATCGGCATGAGCTGAGTTGGCGACCGGGAGCGGGCGCACGACAGCCGGCGGGGCGTCGCGGCCGGCGGGTTGCGTGCGTAAACGTCCCCGACTCACGGGCAGTTGGTGGCGGTCGCCGGCCGCTCGACCCGCCCTACCCGAGCGGCCGGCGACCGCCACCAACTGCCCGTGAGTCGGGGACGTTTACGCACGCAACCCGCCGGCCGCGACGCCCCGCCGGCTGTCGTGCGCCCGCTCCCGGTCGCCAACTCAGCTC
>JANNVG010000138.1:0-6889 GCA_031414395.1 Fimbriiglobus sp. | reverse complement strand
CCCCCCCCCCGCCCTCTCCGCGCGCGCCCCCCCCCGCCCCCGCCCGCCGCGCCGCGCCGCCGCCCCCCCCCCCCCCCCCCCCCCCCCCCCCCCCCCCCCCCCCCCCCCCCGCCTCGCCAGGAACCCAGGAGTCGCGCGTATGGCCGGCAAGAGCGGCGGGTCGTGGAAGGTGGCCTACGCCGACTTCGTGACGGCCATGATGGCCTTCTTCATGGTCATGTGGATCGGCTCGCAGGACCAGAAGACGCGGCAGGCGGTGGCCAACTACTTCGTCGACCCGTCCGGCGTGTCGAAGAACCCGGCCCGCACCGGGGCGGTGTTCGACAGCCTGAACGGCGGGCCGGTGCCGGACAACGAGAAGACGGCCACCGGCCGCGGGCGGAACACCTACGCCGGCGGGCAGCCGAACTGGGCCACCCGCATGGTGGGCGAGTACGTGGGCACCGACGCGAAGGCCGCCCCGTACTGGAAAGAGCAGGCGCAGCGGGCGAAGCAGGCCGCCGCCGACAGCCCGCAGGTGCGCGCGAGCGAGAAGCCACTGGAGGAAGTGGCGATCAAGCTGCTCTCGCGTCAACTCCGCGACGAGCTGACCGCCGCCGCCCCCACCTCGTCCGGCTTGTACGAAGACATGCTGCACCGCGGCATTCAGGAAGTGAACTGGGACGACCTGGCCGAAGACATGATCAGCACCCCGCGGGAGTGACCCCCACGGGTCAGGGCACGGCGGGGCGACGCACCCGCACCGAATCGGCCGACACCACCGCAAACGCCCCCGGCAGATCGGCCGCGTTATCCCGCACCGCACGCGACACCACCTCGGCCTTGGTCGGGTTGTCCAGACCTTCGAGCCGAACCAGCAGCACTCCCGCGTGAGCCATCCCGCGGCGGTAGACCAACTCGCCGAAGTCCTTATCCTCCGTGACGAGGACAGCCGGGCCACCGGCCGCCCGTCGTAGCACTTCCTCGTCGGACGCACTCGGTGACACTTCGGCGATCCAGTCCACCTGATGGCCGTCGGCGCGAAGGCGCTCCACCACGCCCCGGTCGATGTTCTCGTCGGCGACGAAATTCATGCCGTCTGCCTCGCCACCGGCCGGACTACCTCGGACCCAAGGGCGGTCGCGGCGAACCGGAGGGCGGCGCGAATCGCCTCTCGCGTCAGCCGCGGGTGCGAGTCCAGAAGTTGATCGAAGGTTTCCCCGGCCCCGAGCTTGCGAAGGATCAACTCGACGGTGATGCGGGTGCCGGCTACGACCGGCTTGCCCATCATGACGGCCGGGTCGGATGTGATGAGTGATGTGTCCACGGCGTACCTCCACACGGATGATACGCCGAACCAAGCCGACCCACAACCTTCGCCCGTCGGACGACCCGCCGACCTTGTAACCTGGCGGGGCGTCCCTCGCTCGCGCGTCGGGCTAACAAGTGGTCCGCCTGTTCCGCCGGTCGCCCCGCCACTTCGCGCACAATCCGCCGCCGCCCGTTGAGCCGACCGCCCCCGCCGGGTACGGTGATGGTACGTGCTAGTTCCGCCCGCGAGGGTTCGCCGTGCCGCTCACCGACGTTGACCGCGAACTGCTCCAACGCCTGATCGCCAAGAAGGCCGGCGCGTGGAACGATTTCGTCGACCGCTACCTCAGCCTGATCTACCACGCCATTCACCACACCGCCCACCTGCGGAGCGCCCGCCTGACGCCCGAAGACGTGGAAGACATCGCCTCCGAGGTGCTGGTGCAACTGATCACCGGCGACTACAAGGCGCTGAAGGAGTTCCGCGGGTCGTCCAACTTGAGCACGTACCTGACGGTCATCGCCCGGCGGATCTGCGTACACGAGATCACCCGCCGGCAGCAGGTGCGGGAGGCCATCCGCAAGGGGGACGTGCGGCCGACCGTGGCGGCGGCGGACGAGGCGGACGACCCGGCGGCCGCGAAGGCGATGGACAAGTTGGAAGACGTGGAAGCGCTACTGCGGCGGCTGAGCGGGAAGGAGCGGGAGATCGTGCGGCTGTTCTACCTGGAGGGCCGCACCTATGAGGAGATCAGCACCGAACTGGATGTGCCGGTGAACAGCATCGGGGCGGTGCTCAGCCGGGCGCGGGCGAAGCTGCGGGAGCTGAGCAAGAGCTACCCCGGCGGCATCCCGGCGTACCGCCCGCGGAAGTCGAAGACGAAAGTGAAGCCGGTGGCCGCCCGGCCGAAGGCGAACACGAACGCCAAGCCGAAGCCGAAGCCGAAACCGCCCGCTGCCCCGCCGCACTCGTGAGCCGGATTTCGTCCGGGCGTGCCACCGGATTTCGGCAGAGTTGTCCCCCAAGTTGGCGGTCATGGTACGCCGCTCCGCACGACCTCCGCCTGCCGACACTGTCGTCCAGGCGGCAAGCCTAAGCCGTCACGCCCCGCGGAGCGCGTCGAGTGCCGCCCCGATGTCCGCCGCACGCATGAGCGATTCGCCGACCAGGACCGCCCGCACCCCCGCCGCCCGAAGGCGCGTCAGGTCGGCGTGCGTGCGGATGCCGCTTTCGCTCACCACCGCCACAGTTGTTGGGAAGTGCGGCAACACGTCGAGGGTGTGTTCGAGGCGGGTGGTGAACGCCCGCAGGTCGCGGTTGTTGACGCCGACGAGTTGGCACCCGGTGGCCAGCACGCGGGGCAGTTGGTCGGCGTCGTGCAGTTCGATGAGCACATCCAGGCCCAACTCGCGGGCGGCGGTGTGCAACGCTGTCAGGTCGTCACCCGGCAAGCACTCGGCGATGAGCAACACGGCATCGGCACCGGCCGCCCGCGCTTCGGCCAACTGATACGGGTCGATGATGAACTCTTTGCGAAGCACGGGGATGCCGACCGCCGCCCGTGCCGCCGTCATGTACGACAGGTGCCCCTGGAAATACTCCTCGTCGGTCAGCACGCTCAGGCAGCTCGCGCCGTGTTGTTCGTAAATGCGGGCGATGGCAACGGGGTCGAAGTCGGCGCGGATGACGCCGGCACTCGGCGACGCCTTCTTCACTTCGGCGATGACGGCCACACCCGCGGCGGCGCGAATCGCGCGCTCGAACCCGCGACACGGCGGCAGTTCGGCACACCGCCGGCGCAACACCGTTTCCGGCACGGCAGCCTTCGCCTCCGCCACCTCGCGGCGCTTGGTCTCGACAATCCGGGCGAGCACGTCGGCCATCGTCACTCCTTCAGGTGGATCACCACATACCGCCCGCGGCCGTGGTTGCTGCGGAAGACCGTGCGGGTGGTGTCGAACGGCAGTGCCGGCTCGCAGGGAAACCGCCACGGGTCGGTCCGCACCCACTCGGCGGCGTCCGGCAGCAAGTCGTCGGCGGACGGACCTGGGTGGTTGTACGAGGCGTAAATGCACGCGTCGTCGCCCGGCTGGGCGGCCTTCCGTTCGCACAAATCGACCCACTCGATGAAGGCCAGGCGTTGCAGGTCGATGACCACGAACCGCTTGTCGGAGTTGGCGACGAACTCTTCGCACACGCGGGTGTAGCAGTCCGGGCTAATCATGGCGGCGGTGTTCACGTGCATGAACCGCAGGCCCGGCTTCACCTCCAGCATCAGGTAGAGCGGGTGCGGCGAGTCGTGCCAGCAGACCAGTTGCTCGTCGCCCACGTGCCGGGTGCGGAGGTAGTCGGCCACCTCATCCAGCTCCACCCAGTTGGCACACGCCGGGTGAAACACCTCGCGGCGGAGGTCGTCGTAGAGCTCGTACCGCTCGCGGTCGGGCAGCGGGCGGAAGCAGTCGGGCCAGCGGGCGTTGCGGTCGCGGTCGAAGATGGGGTGCGGGGTGAACCCCTCGCGGACGTTGCCGTTTTCGTTCGCCCACTCGGTGAGCGGCTGCGGGGCCGCCACCCAGCACACTTGCACGAACAGCAGCCAGCCGAAGATCGCCGCCGACGCGTTCCAGCGGTGCCCCGCCCACACCGCCAGCCCGAGCAACACCTCGGCCACGTGGACGTACAGGTACGGCCGCTGCAGCACGATCCCTTGCAGCACCCACAACACGTACACCGCCCCGAGGCAGGCGCGGGCGTACCGCTGCTCGTCGGTGCCGCCGGTGAACCACACGCCCCGGAAGGCGATCCGATGCAACAACCCGCCTTGCTCGGCGGTGCGAAACCGACCGGCCCACAAGCGGGCGTCGAGCACGCCGAGCGCGGCGATGATCACGGCCAGCGGGCCGAGGAAATTCCACGGCGGGAACCAGACGAAGAAGCCCCAGCGGGCGTGGATCTGGCTGAGCGTGTTGTCGAGGTAGCCGACGTTCCAGACGGTCATCACTTCGGTGAACGCCGCCCAGGTGCCGGACGCCACCAGGTACCACACGCCGGCCGCGCCGATCAGCCCGCCGGACAGGAGCGTGCCGACCAAGTCGGCCGCCAGCACGCCCGCCCACGCCCACCAACTCCGGCCGACGGTGCGGGCGCCGGCCAGCCGCGGGGCGGTGAGCAGCCACCAGCACACCGCCACCAGCAGGAAGTGCGGCTTGATCCAGACCGCCACCGCCCAGAGTGCCCCTTCACACATGGCGGGCAGGAACACCCCGCGGGCGGTGCCGTGCGTCGGGCGGATGACGCGCTGCAACCGGAGCGTCACGGCCAGCAGCGCCGGCAGGGTCAGCCACACGTCCCGCTGGGCGTGGGCCATCTCATGCGTGAACAGGTAGAAGCCGGCACACCCGGCCGCCACCCACAGGCGGTGCGTGACGGTCGCGCCGGCCAGCTTGGCGAGCCGGCAAAGGGTGAGCGTCGTGCCGAGGACGATGACCAGATCGACCGCCAGGAGGCTTTCCGAACTCCACCCGACGACCGCCCGCAATCCGGACAGCAGCCACACGAACCCTGGGGTGTTGGTGTCGAAGAGGTCGCGGTAGTGAACGCCGCCGGACAGGACGTTCCGGGCCGCCAGGTCGTACAGGGTGACGTCGCACCAGAGCGGCGACCGCAGGAAGAGGGGCACGCCCGCCGTCACGCACAGCACAAGCAGTGCGACCGGTAAGACCCGCCAGGCCGCCTGAAAAGTGCGACTGGCGGCGGAGACCGGCTGTGCGGGTTTCATCGACGGGAACTCTGACGGTTGCGGAATATGGGATGACTGTTCGGGAAAAATGGTTGCATCCCCCCGCCGCCCCCATTAGGATCGCGGGGGTGGGATCCAGGATGGTCCCACAGTGGTCGCGCCGGGAAGGAAACCGCCCACCCACCTCTCCCGCGACCAGGTCCCCGTCCGGCAGTTTATCGACTGCGGCCGTTCGCCATCCCGATTGCCCGCTCGGACCACCTGAAGGAGCAACGCATGATGGTCACCCTGCCCCCCCCACCCACTCGCGCCGGCGAAGACCTGCTGCGGTCGAGCCACCCCGAACTGCGGCGGCTGATGGTGAAGGAGTCGGACGAGACGGTCGAGATCACCGGGATCGTGTCCTGCTTCTACCTGAAGCAGCTGGCCGGCGAGACGGTGCGGGCCGCCGCCGCCGGGCGGACCATCAAGAACCGCGTCCTCGTCTGCCGCGACGACCGCCCCGCCGCCGAATCGTTCTGCGGCATGTGACCCAGGTCTTTATTGTGTCTGCTCGCTCCGCGAGCGGTCTTTCCGGACCCGCTCGCGGAGCGAGCAGACCACGTTCAGCCGGCCAGCCACTCGTCCACCAACTGCGTGAACCGCCGCTCGATCGCGGTGGTGCAAAACCGCTCGTCGTACCGTTCCCGCCCGCGGCCGATCTGCCGCTCCCGCTCCTCGTCGTCCGTCAGCACCGCGTCCATTTGCGCCGCCAGCGCCGTCGCGTCCGCTTCGGCATACTTGGCCGCGTCGCCGGCCGTGTACGGCACCGCCGCCGCCGGCACCGCCACCACCGGCACGTTCAGACCCATCGCCTCGACGAGCGGCACGCAGAAGCCCTCGTGCTTGCTGGTCACGAGCAGCGCGTCGGCCACCAAGTATAGCGCCTTGAGCTGGGCGTTCGTCACTTTCCCCGTCAGGAACACATGCCCGCTCTGGCCGAGCGCCGCCACGCACTCACGCACCTCGGCCGCGTGCGCCGGCACCGGCTGATCCCCGGCGATCACCAACCGGGCGTGCGGGTTGAACCGCCGGCGGTAGTCGGCGAAGGCGGCCACCGCCAGCGGCAGGTTCTTGTTCGGCACCACCCGCCCGACGGTCAGGAACGTCGTCGTCCAGTCGTCGAACCCGGCGACGGCCGAGTGGTCGGGGGCGAGGGCGAGCAGGTGGTCGGCGTGGTGGAACGGCGGCAGGTCGTGGTACGCCCGGCCGGGGCGGAACTGTCGCACGTGTTCGCCGTTGTACACCGAGTCGGTCCAGAACACGGCGTCGGTGTCGGCCAGCCGGGCCACCTGAGCGATGCCCTCTTCGCACCCCCTCGCCACCTTCCTGTTGTCGGCGAAGAACTCCGGCGGGGTGACGTTGTGGTACTTCACCGCCTTCCGCCGGCAGACGGTCCGCTCGACCGCCCGCACGCCCGGCTCGAACCCGATGCTGTGGTGGTAGACGAGCAGGTCGTCCGGGCTGGTGAGCACGGCCGGCACCTCGTCCACGTGGAGCACCGGCTCGGGCGACGGGCTGCCGTTGTTGAAGAACACCACCTCGACGCCGCGGCGGCGGAGTTGCCGGGCCATGCCGACGGCGTCGTTCCCGACGGCGTCCCCGTGGTACAAGGTGGGGATGACGATGCCGGCTTTCATGGGCGTGGGTCTCGGTGGGGTTTGTTTCGGGCGAGCCGGGTGCGGAGCGGGTGGCCGACTCTCGCCGAGAGTCGGACGGGGACTGAAGCGAGTGAAGCCGGCGTGGAGCGAGTGGCGGCTTTCATCAACAACACGCTCGTCACTCTGGCCGAACCCCCACTCCGACTCTCGCCGAGAGTCGGC
>JANNVG010000137.1:0-19579 GCA_031414395.1 Fimbriiglobus sp. | reverse complement strand
TTCGCACGAGAGCAACAACCCGACCTGATCGTGACCCAGGAAAGCCCGCACGAACCTATCCTGTTCAGCCAGACGCGAGGGTGGACGACGCTGAACGGCGTGAGCGGGATTCGGTTGCAGTCACGCCACCCGGCCAAACTGGTCGGAACGTTGGGATCTGATCGATTCGGACTGCACGGCGGGGTGGCCGACTTCGAGGTTCAAACCCCGGACGGGGTGGTGCGGGTGTGCGGGGTCCACCTGCCGTCCCCACGACCGGGCTTGGAGGAGACCCTCAAGTCGAAGTTCGCCGAGCGGAGTGAATTGCGGCGGATGATCGCCCTGAGAGACACTGCTTCGGCCACCGCGCGCGGGTGGGTGGGTGACGGGGGCGGCCCGACGGTGATCGCCGGGGACTTCAACATGCTGAGCGAGAGTTGTGTGTACCGTCGCGACTGGGGTGGATTGACGGACGCCTTCGCCGTCGCGGGCAACGGGTGGGGCGGCACCAAGTTCACACGCTGGCACGACATCCGCATCGATCATATCCTGACCACGCCCGAGTTCCGGGTGCGGCGGGTGGTGGTCGGCCCCGAATCCGGCTCCGACCACCGCCCGCTGTTCGCCGAGTTAGAGCTGCTCGGGGATTGAGGTGGGCAGCACAACACGAACGAAGCTCGCTGTGTCGGGGGACGATGTGGTAAAGCAATTGATCCGCAAATGGTTCCGCGCGTTCGGCTACGATGTCGTGCGGTATCTGCCCGCGCCGGAACACCCAATCCCAATCCTGCCGTACCTCATTGACGCTGTCGTGGCGACGGAGCCGGACTTCTTCTTCGTGCAGATTGGGGCAAACGACGGGGTGCGGAACGACCCGATCCGCGAGAGCGTGGTTCGGCACCGGCTGAAGGGATTGTTCGTGGAACCGATGCCAGATTACTTCAGCAAGCTCCGTGAGCATTACCGAGGGTTCGAGGGGATGCATTTCGAACAGGCGGCGGTCGCCCCCTCGGCGCAATCGGTCAGCCTTTTCCGCATCCGGCCAGATGCTCCACTGCCGGCGTGGGCACAAGGGATTGCGAGTCTGGATCGGGGGCATCTTAGCGGCAAGAAATTCGGCATCCCCGGTCTCGAACAGCACGTCGAAGAGATTCTGGTGCCAGGGATCACTTTCGAAATGCTGATGGCGAAACACAACATCAACCGGGTGTCGCTGCTGCAAGTCGATGCCGAGGGGTTTGACTGCGACGTTGTGACCATGGCATTGCGATTCGGACTACGGCCCAAGTTGATCCACTACGAGTACGTACACTGCACCCCAGCCCAGCGTTTGGGAGCGAAGCGATTGCTCGCCGACGCGGGTTACGATTACTTGGATTACGGTCGGGACACCGTCGCGATGCTCAGGAAGAGTGAGACCAAAGACGCCTCACACGCGACCACAGGTTCGCCGGTCGTGGGTGCCGGGTGAGTGGGTGTCGACGCGTATCGGAGTGGAAACCACACCGCCCGCTGTTCGCCGAACTCGAACTGGTCTCCGACTGAATGCTGATGCCCGACCGCGTGACCACGACCTTGCCACCCCTTCGTGTCGCCCACGGCGTTCAGTCGCTCGACGTGGGTGGGCTTGAGCGAGTCGTACTCGACCTCGTGCGGCGCGGGCGGGCGGGCGGGGCCGAGGTGTCGGTGGTGTGTGTGGAGCGGCCGGGCACGCTGGCAGCACAGGTGGAAGCGGTGGGGGGGCGTGTGATCAGCCTGAACAAACCGCCCGGTCGGACTCCCGAACTCACCGCCCGCGCGCGGCCGATCCTGGCGGAGTTGCGGCCGACAGTTCTCCACACCCACACCTCCGGTGCGCTACTGTATCTCGGGCCAGCGGCTCCCGCCGGCGTGCCGGTTCTGCACACCGAACACGGGGATGCGGTCGGCCGGGGCGTCGGCTGGTGGGCCAAGCTGAAGGCCCGAGGGGTTTGGCACCAGGCGGCCAAGAGTGCCGATCTGTTCTGCGGGGTGTCGGCCGACATCGTCCGCTCGGCCGGGCGGTGGGGCACCGTGCCGAAGGGTAAACTCGACGTGGTGCTCAACGGCATCGACACGGAGCGGTACGCCACCGAGAGCCGGACGGCGGCCCGGCAGTGGCTCGGCCTGTCACCGGACGCGCGGGTGATCGGCACCGTCGGCCGGCTGAACGAGGTGAAGCGGCAAGACCTGCTCCTCCGCGGGGTGGCGCAACTGGGGGGCGAGTTCGCCGACGTGCGGGTGGTGCTCGTCGGCGACGGGCCGGAGCGACCCGCCCTCGAGCGGCTGGCGACCGAACTGGGGCTGAACGAGCGGGTGACGTTCGCCGGCTACCAGTCGGCCCCGGAGCAGTTCCTGCCGGCGTTCGACCTGTTCGCCCTGACCAGTCGGAACGAGGGGTTGCCGCTCGCACTCCTGGAAGCCTGGGCGAGTGGGGTGCCGGTGGTCGCGTCGGCCGTGGGCGGGGTGCCGAAGGCGGTGGCGCACGAGCGGACCGGGTTGCTGTTCCCGTCCGGAGACGTGCGGGCGCTGGCCGACGCCCTGCGGCAGTTGCTGAGCGACCCGGCGGCGGCCGTCCGCATGGGCGAAGCCGGGCGGGCCGAGGTGCGGGCGTCGTACTCGCTCGCCCGCATGGCCGCCGAGTACGACACCCGGTACCGGCAGTTGATCCGGGCACGCGGGGGGGTGGCGTGATGCGGGTGCTCGCCCTCACATCCCTCTACCCGAACCCGTTCCAGCCGCACAAGGCGGTGTTCAACCGCCACCAGTTTCGGCTGTTGAACGCACGCCACGCGGTCCGGGTCATCGCCCCTATTTCCTGGACGGACGAACTGCGGGCGCGGGCCGGCGGGGCGGCCGGACTTCCGAAGGGGCGGCGGGCCGACCGCGACGGGCTGGTCGTTCACCACCCGCGTTACCTGTTCCCGCCCAAGGCCGCCCGCGGGTGGTACGGGCACTGCTTTCAGGCGTCGGTCGCGGACGCCTTCCGCCGCGCGATGGACGAGTTCCGTCCGGACCTGGTGTTCGCCCCGTGGGCCTACCCGGACGGGTGGGCGGCGGTCCGTCTGGCACGAGCGGCCGGGTTGCCGGTGGTCATCCAGTGCCACGGGTCGGACGTGCTGCTGCTGGCCAAACACCCGGCGAAGCGGCGGCGGACGGTCGAGGCGGTGACAGCGGCCGACGGGGTGGTGGCCGTCAGCCACGACATCGCCGCCCGCCTGCGGGAACTGGGCGTCTCCGCCGACCGCATTCGAGTCATCCATGACGGGGTGGACCAGGCCCAGTTCCACCCCGGATCGAAACACGCGGCGAGAACGGCACTGAGCCTACCCCCCTCAGAGCAGTTGCTGTTGTTCGTCGGAAACCTTCTGCCAGTCAAGGGGTTGGACGTGCTGCTGAACGCTCTGGTCCGCCTCCCCGCGGTCACGCTCCTGGTGGTCGGCCACGGCCCGCTCCGGCCGGCGTTGGAGGCGCAGGCGGCGAAACTGGGGCTGGCCGACCGCGTCCGGTTCATCGGCCCGGTGCCGCACGACCAGTTGCCCGACTGGTATCGCGCGGCCGACGTGTTCGTCCTGCCGAGCCGGTCCGAAGGGGTGCCGAACGTGCTCCTCGAAGCGTCCGCGTGCGGGGTGCCGTGGGTGGCCTCGCGGGTGGGCGGGATTTCGGAGATCGCCCACCTCGGGGCCAGTCGACTGACGCCGCCAGAAGACCCGACCGCCCTCGCCGCGGCCATTCAGGATTTCCTCACCGCCCCTCACCCCGTGTCGTACACTCAGCCCAAGGCCCGAGAAACAGCCGTTGAAGAGTTGTCCGATTTCCTTCACACCGTATCGGGCAACCAGTCCGCAGGCCCGATGCCGCCCGCTTCGCTGACATGAAGATCCTGTTCGCCCACAAACAGATCCTGTTCCCCCGCGACACCGGGGGGAAGATCCGCGTGCTCAACCTGCTGAAGCACCTGGGCCGGTGGCAAGACATCACCTACGTGTCGAACTTGCGGCCGGGGGAAGCGCGACACCTCCCCGCCATGCGGGAACTCGGCCTGCGGGTCGAAGCGGTACCCGGTGAGACCTCGAAACGGGGTGGGGTGCGGTTCTTCGCCGAGGCGGTCGGGAACGTCCTCTCCCGGTATCCGTTCACCATCACCCGAAATTTCGACCCGGCGGTGCGAGCAAGAATCGCCGAACTCCTGGCCGCCGAGCCGTTCGACCTGCTGATCTGCGACACGGTGGTGATGGCCCGCCACACGGTCGGCCTGCCGGCGACGGCGAGCGTGCTGTTCCAGCACAACGTCGAGGCCCAGATCCTGAAGCGGCACGCGGAGATCGCGGGGGGCGGGTTGAAGGGCCGGTTCATGCGGAGCCAGTGGCGGAAGATGGTGCGGTTCGAGGCCGAGTGCGGGCCTCACTTCGACGCGGTGATCGCCGTCAGCGAGCAGGACAAGAGGCTGTTCGAGCAGGAGTACGGGTGGACGCACGCCCACGCCATCGACACGGCGGTGGACGAGGAGTACTTCCGGGACGCGCCGGGCGAGGTGCCGGATCGGGTGACGTTCCTCGGGTCGATGGACTGGATGCCGAACCAGGACGGCGTGCGGTGGTTCACCGCAAACGTGTGGCCGAAGGTGCGGGCCGCCCGCCCGGGTGCTACGTTTCACGTGGTGGGTCGGAACCCGCCCCCCGAGGTGCGGGCGCTGGAACAGTCGCCGGGGGTGCGTGTGCTCGGGGGCGTACCCGACGTCCGCCCACATCTGGCCGAAACGTCCGCGTTCGTCGTACCGCTCTTGGTGGGCGGCGGGACGCGGCTAAAGATCTACGAGGCGATGGCGTCCGCGCGGGCGGTCGTCAGTACGGCGATCGGGGCGGAGGGGTTGCCGGTCGTGTCGGGGGAGCATTTCCTCGCCGCCGACACCCCGAGCGACTTCGCCGCCGCCGTGATCCGGGTGCTGGAAGATAGGACAACGCGAGACGGACTACGGCACGCCGGCGATCGTTTCGTGCGGGATCGGTTCGGGAGCGAACCGGTCGCCCGCCAGTTCGAAGCCATCTGCGCCGAAGTGGTCGAGCGGAAGCGGCAGACGGCACAATCCGGAAGATGAGGGGGCAGTCGCGCCATGGGTCAACGCGTCGCGGTCTTCGGAGTCGGGTACGTCGGGGCGGTCACGGCCGCTTGCCTGGCGCAGGACGACCACGCCGTCGTCGGCGTGGACGTGGACGCCGGGAAAGTGGCCGAGGTGAACGCCGGGGTGTCGCCGGTGAGCGAGCCCGGGTTGGACGAGTTGCTCAGCACCCAGGTGCAGTCAGGCCGCCTCCGAGCCACCACCGACGCGGCCGAGGGGGTCGCCGCGTCCGACCTCGCCCTGGTCGCCGTCGGCACGCCGTCGGCCGACGACGGCAGCGTCTCCGCCGGCACGGTGGAGGGGGTCGTTCGCGCCATCGGTCGCGCCGTGAAGGCGAGCGGCAAGCGGTACACGATCGTGGTGCGATCCACCCTCCTGCCCGGCATCCTGGAGGAGCGACTCCGGCCGGCACTGGAAGAGGAGGTGGGGCGGGCCTGTGGCGACGGGCTGGTGCTGTGCAACAACCCGGAGTTCCTGCGGGAGGGGGCGGCGGTCAAGGATTATTACCACCCGCCGTACGTCCTCGTCGGCGCCGACCGGCCGGAAGACGCCGGCCCGGTGTTGGGCCTGTACGACCGCGTGCAGGGGGAGAAGATCACCACCGACACCCGCACCGCCTCGCTGGTCAAGTACGCGTGCAACGCCTTCCACGCCGTGAAGGTGGCCTTCGCCAACGAGGTCGGTGCCCTGGCGAAGGTGTTCGGGGCGGACGGCCACGGCGTGATGGACCTGGTGTGCAAGGACCGCAAGTTGAACGTGTCGGCGGCCTACTTGCGGCCGGGGTTCGCGTTCGGCGGCTCGTGCCTGCCCAAAGACCTGCGAGCCCTCACCCGGTTCGCCGAACAGCGGGCGTTGAAAACGCCCCTGCTGTCGAACACTCTGCCGTCGAACGAGGCCCACCTGCGGCGGGCGGTCAAGCTGATCCGCGACACCGGCGAGCGGCGGATCGGGGTGGTGGGACTGAGCTTCAAGGCCGGCACCGACGACCTGCGGGAAAGCCCGATGGTGGAGTTGGTGGAGACCCTCCTCGGCTCCGGCTGTGAGGTGAAAATCTACGACCCGAACGTGATGCTCAGCCGCCTGCGAGGCCGGAACCTGGCGTACGTTGACCGGCACCTGCCGCATTTGGCCAGCCTGCTCGTCCCGCAGCCGCCCATGCTGCTCCAGCACGCCGGGTTGCTCGTCCTTTGCACGGACGTGGCCAATGGGTTCAACTGGCGGTCCGAGTTCGCCGGCCCGGTCATCGACCTGCGGGCGGACCTCGGACGGGTCCCGCCCGCATGAGCACTCCGCCGCGCCCCCCGGGTCTCTTCCCCCTGTTGCTCTCGGACCTGCGGGCCAAGGCCGAGTGGTGCTACGAGTCGCGGTCGGTCGCGGCCGTGTGCAAGGTGCTGCTCACCGACGGCACCCCCGCCATGGTGTGGTACCGGCTGATGCAGTGGGCGCGGCGGTGGCGACTGGTGCCGTTGGAAATGCTCTTCAACCGCTGCAACACCATTTTCTGCGGGTGTATCATCGGCCGCGGGGCCGAATTCGGCCCCGAATTCGTCCTCGTCCACTCGATCGGCGTGGTCATCAACGGCACCGTCCGCGGCGGGCGGGGGATCAAAATCGAGCACCAGGTGACAATCGGGGCCGAGCGACGGCAGTCCCCAGTCCTTGGCGACAGAATTTTTATCGGTGCCGGTGCGAAAATCATTGGGTCCGTTTCCGTCGGCGACGACGCTCGAATCGGCGCGAACGCCGTCGTCGTAAAGGACGTGCCAGCCAATGCTACCGTTGTCGGAATCCCCCCGGCACAAGTCATCATAATCCGACACAACTCGCCATCCGACGGTCCTCGTTCGGGTGAAAATTAGTCCGATTCCACATTGACGAATTCCGCGAACCGGATAAATTTCCGACATCAGCCTGATTATTCGGAACTTTTCCCGAGTTCCGAACGTTTATCAGTTGACACGCCGCCCGCACTCTCCCTGCGGGCAATCATCGATTTTTAGGCCTCCGTCCGTGACCTGAGTTCCCCACCCCGACCGGCACCACGCCCAAGGCAGTCATGGACTCGTCATTCTGGCCCACCACGGTGGTCATCGCGTGCCTCGCCGCGATTACGTTCGCATACGTCGGGTATCCTGTCGCCATATTCTTATGTTCGCGTCTGTTCGGCCGCGCGGCCGTCTGCCCCGCCGTTGCGGACGACGACCTGCCGTTCGTCTCGCTCCTGATCGCCGCACACAACGAAGACGAGTCTATCGCCGAGCGGCTTGAGAACGCACTGGCCCTCGACTACCCGCCGGACCGGTTCGAGATCGTGATCGCCTCCGACGGCAGCACCGACCGCACGAACGCCATCGTCCGCGAGGCGGTCGCCCGATACCCCGGCCTCGTCCGCCTGTTCGACTACGCCGAGAACCGCGGCAAGGCGGCGGTGCTGAAAGAGACCGTTCCCCTCCTCCGCGGCGAGGTGGTGGTGCTCTCGGACGCGAACACGTGCATGAAGCCCGATGCCGTCCGCCGGCTGGCCGCCTGGTTCGCCGCCCCCGACATCGGGGCCGTGTGCGGCAAGTTGGTGCTCGTCGACCCGGAGACCGGGCGGAACGTGGACGGGATGTACTGGAAGTACGAGACGTTCCTGAAGAAGTGTGAGAGCCGGCTCGGGGCGCTGCTCGGCTCGAACGGGGCCATCTACGCCATCCGCAAGAGCCTGTTCCCGGTCGTGCCCCTCGGCACCGTCATCGACGACTTCTACATTCCGCTCGAGGCCAAGCGGGCCAGCGGCTGCCGCATCGTGTTTGACGCCAAGGCGGTCGCGTCCGAAGAGACCGCCCCGAACGTCGAGGCCGAGTTCCGCCGCCGCGTCCGCATCGGCGCCGGCGGGTTCCAGAGCATCGGCCTGCTCTGGCGGCTGCTGTTGCCCGGTCACGGGTGGGTGGCGGTGTCGTTCGGCTTCCACAAGGTGCTCCGCTGGGTCGGGCCGTTCTTGCTAATCGCCGCCCTGATCGCCAACGCCTTCATCCTGAACACCCCCTTCGGGCTGGCCGCGATGACCGCCCAGGTGTCCTTCTACGCCCTGGCCGTCCTCGGCCGTTGGTTGCCGACGCGGTCGCGGGTGATGCGGTTCATCAAGCTGCCGACGATGTTCGCCTACATGAACGCCGCCCTGCTCCTCGGCTTCTTCCGCTGGTTGTTTCGCCTCCAGAAGGGGGCGTGGACGCGGACCGCTCGCACCGCCGAAGTGATGGCCTTGCCGGCACAGGCGGGGGCGAAGCGGACCCCTCAAGAGGCTTCGGCGTGATCGACTGGCCGACGGCTCTCGGGGTGGGTGGCGGGTTGACCGCCGCCGGTGTGGCCGCCCTCGGGTGGGCGGGGTGGCGGGTCGCCCGTCGCCGCGGGCTGGACCAGTGGCTGATCCCGCACCTGCTCGGCCCCAGGAAGCGGGGGCCGAAGCCGGGCGAGCCGGTCGAACTGATCCTCGCCGTGTGCGACCACTACGAGCCGAAGCGGGGCGGGGCGAGTGCGGCGAAGGCGCGGGCGCGGGTACAACAGTGGGTCGATCAATACCCACGGCAGTTCACCCGCTTCCGTGACGTGCACGGCCGCCCGCCGCAGCACTCGTTCTTCTACCCGGAGGACGAGTACGACCCGGAACTGCTGGACATGCTCGCCGGCCTCTGTCGGCAGGGGTACGGCGAGGTGGAGGTGCATTTGCACCACGGCCTGGACCGCCCGGACACAGCCGACAACCTGCGGGCAACGCTGGTGCGGTACAAGGAGACTTTGCGAAACCGGCACGGGTTGCTCGGCACCGACCGAACGACCGGCGAGGTGGCCTACGGCTTCGCCCACGGCAACTGGACGCTGGCCAACTGCCGCCGCGACGGCCGACTGTGCGGCGTGAACGACGAACTGCGGGTGCTGCGGGAGACCGGCTGCTACGCCGACTTCACCCTGCCGAGCTTCCCGAGCGAGACGCAGACGCGGAAGATCAATAGCATCTATTGGGCGGTGAACGACACGAGCAAACGAAAACCGCACGAGGACGGCGTGGATCTCGGAACAGGCCCTCGACCGGAGGACAGTTTGCTCCTAATTCAAGGGCCGCTCTTGTTAAGCTGGAAACGACGAAAGTACGGATTTTTACCGACAGTGGAAAATTCCTGCTTGCAAAAGAATCAGCCCCCGAGTAGAAATAGACTGGAAGACTGGATAAGGGCGGCAATCTCTACCGCCGCCCACCCGAACTGGTACTTCGTGAAACTCCACACCCACGGCGTGTGGGAGCCGAACCAGGAGGTTCTGCTCGGCGAACCGATGGTCCGCTTTCACGAAGAACTGGCCCGACGGTCACAAGCCGACCCGACTTTCCGGGTTCACTACGTGACTTGTCGGGAGATGGCGAACCTGGCTCTGGCCCCTGCCAGTGTCCAGTCGCCGACCCTGGAGTCGATGAACTCGACCGTTTCGGCACCGCGTTAGTGTGCCGCATCGCCCCACCCAGATGTAATCGGGTGCAGACTCCCTGGAGGTGTGTGAGATGAAACGTGTGCTTGCGGTCGCGGTGACCGCACTCCTGTTCGCCGGCGGCACCTCCCAGGTGCAGGCGGCGTTCACGCTGAGGATCGATTCCGGTGGCTTTTCGAGCACGATCGACCTCGACACTGGTGCTCAGACCGTTGGTGGCTCCGGTCAAGACATGGCTTTCACTCGGAACGTGGTCAGTGCGAACGAAATCGAAATCGTCTTCGCAAACACCTACGGGTATCGAACCACTGCCACCGTCAATCTCCGGAACTTCCTCACAGGAAACCTGGAATTTTCCTTAACCAACCTGACTCGCGTCGTTAACCCTGTCAATCCCGGCCAGTTCACCGCGCCCAACGCTGTCGGTGGGCTACAGAACGTGCAAAACAACATCACGTTCACGCTGAGCGCCAACCCGTACACTGGGCCAGGTACCCCTCGCGTCTTGGACGCAAACTCGACAGTTTTTGCCAGTACCGGCACGACGGTGACTACGACATTCTCGTCGACCTACACGCCCGCTGTCGGTCCCGCATCCAGTCTCTCAGGTACGTACACCGGGGACAGCAACACCCCGGGTAACTTTCCGATCTCGAACCCGACGGGTATCATTGTCCCTGGGAGCGGTAACTACACGCTGACGAACGTGCTGGGCTTCACCAACTTTGATCAGAGTGAACGGGTCAACATCGGAGGCGTCATCGCGAACGTCTCGCTCCTGGTCGTGCCGGCTCCGTCGGCGCTGCTACTGGGCCTGCTCGGCGTGCCGGCGTTCGGCATGATCCGCCGCTTCACCCGCAAGGGTGCCGTCGCCCCGGCCGAACAGCCCGTCGCCGCGTAACGTCGCCCCCGGACGTGACTTAGCAACCACACGACGCCCAGGCCTTCCGCCTGGGCGTTTTCGCTTCTACAATCGAGTTTCCGCACGACGCTCACCTTCGCGGTCTCACCCATGCGCTTCACCTTCAACTGGAAGTTCTTCCTCCTGAGTGTCGGCCTGTTGCTGGCCGTGCTCGCCGGCCTCCACTTCCTCCACCGCTGGCAGGTGGGGCAACAGACCGGGGTGTTCCTCCGGGAGGCGGACGCAGCCAAGGCGGCAAACGACCCTGCCCGCGAGATGGGATACCTCCGCCGCTACCTCATGGCACAACCGGGCGACATCGAACAGCGGGAGCGGCTGGTCCGGCTGACCGCCACGACCGCCACCACGAAGAACGAGCATATGGCGGCGTTCCTGGCCCTGGAAGGCGTCCTCCAGCGCGACCCGAACCGCACGTCGCTGCGGCGGTTCACTTTCGAATTCGCCATCAAGCTCGGCTACGCCCAAGAAGCCAAAACGCAACTGACCGAACTGCTCCGCACCACCCCCGACGACGCCGAGCTGGAAGAGCGGATGGCCTACCTCCTCGCGTACGAGCGGAACTACACCGCCGCCGCCGAGTGGTATCAGAAGGCGTACACGCACAAGCCCGACATGCTCGTCGCCTACGCCGGCCACGCCGCGATGCTCCGCTTGAAACTGAATAAGGTCGATGCCGCCGATCAGGTGTTCGAAGCCATGGTGAAGGCGAACGCCGGCGACTTCCACGCCCACCTGTACCGCGCCAAGTACGGCCGCGATTACAACAAGCCCGACTGGGCGACGACCGGGCTGGCCGAAGCCCGCAAGCTGGCCCCGGATGAACTGGACGTGATCCTGGCCGTCGTGACGGACGCACGCTTTGCCGCCCGCTCGGCCACCACCAAGGCCGAAGCCGAGGCCGACCGGGCCGAGGCCCGCGCCGAGATCGACCGCGGGCTGACGCTGCACGCCAAGTCGGTGCCGCTGCTGCTCGCGCGTGCGGAACTGGAAGCCGACGTCGGCGGGCCGACCGCCGGGGCCAAATCGCTGACGGCCGCAATCGCCGTCGTGCCCGAGGAAAAGGCCCTCCTGTTCCCGCTCGCCGATTACCAGATCGAAGACGCCGACGCCGACGCCGCCACCGTCACCCTCGACCAACTGCAGAAGTTGAACGCCAGCCCGCCGGCGGTGGACTACGAGCGGGCGCGGGTGCTCATGCTCCGCGAGCGGTGGGCGGAAGCGGTGAAGGGGTTGCTCGCCGTCCGCCGGGCCGTCGTCACCGACCAGACCCTCGCCCGCAAGGCCAGCCTGATGCTCGGCCGCTGCTACGAGCAACTCGGCGAACCCGACCGCCAGCTCGAAGCCTTCACCCAGGCCGTGCCCGACGACGTGAGCGAAGCCCAGTGGGCACTGGCCATCGGCGGGCAGGCGTCGGCCCACGCCGCCCTCGGCCGCCGCGGGGAGGCACTCGCCGCCGCCCTGAAGGTGGCAGACCGCTTGAAGACCGGGTGGGCGACGGTCGCCCGCTTGCGGCTGATCGAGACACTCGACCGCCCGGCGGACCGACGCGACTGGTCCGAGGCCGAGCGGGCGGTGAAGTTCGCCAACCTGCAACAGCCCGACACCACCGACGCTAAACTGCTGACGGCCGACCTTCTCCTCTTCCAGGAGAAGGCCGACGAGGCGAAGGCGATCGTGGAAAAACTGTTCGCCGAACGGCCGAAAGAGCCGGCGGTGTGGGTGGCAAAGGCGGCGACGGAGGCCCGGGCCGGCTCCCGGGCGGACGCCGTTCGCCTGCTCCGCCGCGGACGAACCGAGTTGGACGACCCGTTCGAACTGCGACTGGCCGAGGCCAGTTACGTGGCCGACCCGGAGGATCCGGACGCGGGCAAGAAGTTGCTCGCCCTCGCCGACGGCGCCGACCGCTACCCGCCGGTGGTCCGCCGGCGGCTGCTCCGCGGGTTGGCCGAGGCGTCGGCGACGGCCGGAGCGGGCAAGACGGCCGGCAGTCTGTGGGACGCGGTCGTGGGCGTGCAACCGGACGACCTGTCGGCCCACTTGCGGCGGTTCGACTGGGCTCTGCTCGCGGGCGACGAAGACGGGATGGTCAAAGTTGAGGAGGAGATCCGACGCATCGACGGCACGGCTGGCACGTCGGCACGGATGGCCAAGGCGTTGCGGCTGCTGTGGCGAGCACAGAAGAAGAGCGACCCGAGCGGACTGGACGAAGCCCTCGCCCTGTTCGACGCCCTGGAGCGGGATCGCGCCCGCTGGCAGCGGGTGCCACTGGGCAAGGCCCTCGTACTCGACCTCCAGGGCAAGCCGGACGCCGCGTTACCGTACTACGAGCGGGCCGTGGCCGCCGGTGAGAAGTCGCCGGACGCCCTCCGCCGGCTGATGGCCCTGCTCGCCGCCAAGGGGCGGTTCGCCGAGGCCAACGCCGTGCTCACCGACCTGCCCGACGCCGCCATCAGCTCGCCGGAGGCCCGGCGGCTGGCGGCTGAGGTGTCGCTCCGGGCGGACTCCTCGCCGCGGCGGGCGCTCGAACTGGCCGCCCGCGCCGTGCCGGCCGATTCGAAGAACCCGGCCGACCTGATGTGGCTCGGCCGGTTGCTCTACGCCGGCAAAGACCGGGACGGGGCGGAGAAGGCGTTCCGCCGGGCGGTCGCCGCCAAGCCGGACGACCCGGACGGCTGGATGCTCGTCATCGACCTGCTGCTCGCGGGCAACCGCCGGGACGACGCCCGCAAAGAGTACGAGGCGGGGCGGAAGGCGGTGAGGGCGGACGCTGTCGGCCTGTTCGCCGCCCGCGGGCTGGCCACGCTCGGCCAACCGGACGAGGCGAAGGAGGCGTTCGCCAAACTGCGGAAGGAGCGGCCCGACGACCTGGCCGTGTTGCAGTCCGAGGCGCAATTCCTCACGGGCGTCGGCCAACTGGAAGCGGCCCGGGCCGCGTGGGGGCGGGTGATCGACCTGGGGTCGGCGTCGGCCGAGGAGAAGCAGTTCGCCCGGCAGATGCTCGGCTTGTGCTTCGCCGTGGACGCCGACTACACCGTCGCTAAGCGGGCCGTGGAGGTGCTCGGCCTGGACCCGTCCGGGCTCAAAGAAGGGGTCGCCCCGGCCACGCCGGCCGAGCGGCGGTCGCAGGCGATGGCCATGGCCGCCCGCCGGGACCGGGCGGGGGTGTTGGCCGCCATCCGGCTGCTCGAGGCGGCCGACCGGCTGGAACCGAACGACCAGTTCTTGCTCGCCACACTCTATCAGCGTGTGAGCGACGACAAGGGGGTGCGGAAGGCCATGAGCGGTCTCCTCTCCGTCGCCGACCCGAACCCGCTGTACCTCGCCGTCTACGCCCGCTGGCTGATCGATCGGGACAGTCCGAAGGAGGCCGAACCCCTCGTCGCCCGGTTGGAAAAGGCACAACCCGACGCCGTCGTCACCGGCGAGTTGCGGGTGCGACTGGCCGCCGCGCTGAACGACCGGACGGCCGCCGGTGCGGCGTTCAAGAAGATGGCCGAGCGGCCGAACCCCGCCGCCTTGCAACTGGGTGTGATCGCCGAGCAGTCCGGACTGCTCGCGGAGGCGGAGGGGCAGTACCGGGCGGTGGCGGAGGCGGGCAAGAAGGACCGGCCGACCGCCGTGTTCCCGCTCGTCGGCTTTCTCGCCCGCCACGGCCGGTTGGGCGAGGCCCTGCCGCTGTTGGAAGCGGCCTGGAAGGCGGCCCCGCCGACGGCGGTCGGGCAGGCGTGTGTCGAGGCGTTGACGGCCGCGGTCAGCCCGGCCAAGGAGGACGTGACGAAGGTGGTCCGATGGCTCGAAGCGGCGCACGCGAAAGCGGCCGCAGGTGATTCCCCCGCCTTGACGATGGCGCTGGCCTACGCTCGTAACCTCCAGGGCGACTTCGACGCCGCCGCCATGCTGTACGAGGGGTTGGTGAGCGGCGGTCGGACGGACCCTTTGGCCCTGAACAACCTGGCGTACCTGCGGTCGGCCCGCCAGGGCAAACACGACGACGCTCTCGCCCTGATCGAAAAGGCGAAAGCGGTCGCCGGACCTTTGCCGGACCTGCTGGACACCGAGGCACTCATCCGCCTCAACCGCGGGCGGGAGGGCGACGCCAAAACTGCCCGCGACCTGCTTCTGGACGTGACGGCCATGGCCCCCTCCGGGGCGGCCTACTTCCACCTGGCCATGGCCGAGGAGAAGCTGAAGAACTCACTGGACAGCAAGGCGGCGCTGGCCGAGGCCCGGCGGCGGAAACTGACCGCGGCCGACCTACACCCGCTCGAACGGGGCGAGTTCGGCCGCCTGTTCCCCTGACGTGGGTCAGCGAGAGGTTCGCCCGCCCCCCCCGTCACCGCCGCCCGCCACCGCCGCCCGCCAACCTGCCCCCGCCGCCGCCCCCCCCTTGGGTGAGGAAGTAGCCGCGGTGGGTGAGATACCCGGCGGCGACCCCGGTCGCCGGCAGGCTGCCCCCGTTCTGCAGGTCGTTCAGGGTGGCGGCGTTCGACGTCAACCCCGCCTGCACCCCCTGAATCGCTTGGGAGGACTGCTGCTGCGGGCGGACGATCCCGTAGTAGTTCAGGGCCGGCGACCCACCCCCGCGGAGCAGGTTCAGATAGGGGCTGAACGGCGGGCTGACGGGTGCCGGGCCGCCCGGCTGGGCCGCCGCCCCTCCCACGAGGAGGAGGGCGACGGCGGCGGCGAACACGAAGCGATGGGTCGGATTCATGGGTCAGGTCTCTCTCAGGGCGAGTGGTCGGGTCAGAAGCCGCCGTTGTTGTTGTTCCCGAACCCTTGTCCGGAGAGCGTTCGCACGGCGCCGTTGCCGAGGAGGATGATCCCGAGCAGCCGCTCCACGGGGGCGAACAGGCGGCCCATTCGGATGTCGATGGCGACCAACTTCTGGGCGGCGACGTACACACGGTCGCCGGGCAGCAGTTGGTAGTTGGTCGAGGGGTCGGCCGAGCTGACGACCGCATTCCAGTTGACCGGCAACCGCTGACAGCCGGACCCGGACGGTCGGGCGATCCAGATGTCACGGGTGCTGGCGATGGAGGACAGCCCGTTCACCTGCGAGATGGCGTCCAGCACCGTCTCGTTCCCGGTACACGGCAGGCGGACGATCGACTGCCCGGAGCCGCCGCCGTCGGACACCACGTAGATCACCTTACTGTTGAACCCCTGAATGGCGACAGACACCTCAGGATCCTGCAGTTTGAGTGCGAGTTGCGCCTCGATCGCCTTCTTCACGTCCGCCATCGTCAGCCCGGTCACCATCACGCTCCCGTATGTGCCCAGGTTGACGGTGCCGTCCGGCTGCACCAGGTGGGCCCCGCTCACCCGCTGGATGGCCCGCGACTGAGCCAGTGAGAGTTCGATCACAGGGGCTTTCAGTTTGGCGGCGACCGCCAGGAACTTCTCGATCACCAGTTTCGCCTCCGGCACGCTCTTCCCGGCGACCGAGACAGACCCGCCGTAGGCCGGGCCGAGGTTCAGCGTGCCCTCCGGGTCCACGGTGAGCAGCCCGCGGAGGGGGGCGTTCGCCGGCGCGTCCGCCAGGTCGACGGCCAACACGTCGAGCGGCTCGATCACGTGCGGGCCTTTCGGCACCCCTTTATACCCCTCGATGAGCAGAATGTCCGGCGGCTCCACGATGTAGGTCGGGTGGGTGGTCTTCTCCAGTTCCTTCGGCACCCCCGCGATCGGCAGCGGGTCCGGCGTGGGGCGGAGAGCGTGGCAGCCGACCGCGAGCGGGACGGACAGCAGCACCGCGAACAGGAGAACGGGACGGCGGGACGTGTTCACGGCGGCCTCCGGGTGGAAGTTTACACCAATTTTATCGGTCGCCGGGGTGATGCCGGTTGAGTCGAATCCTCGGGCACGAATGCCCGGATCACTGTGACTTCGGTTGGATCTCCTGGAGGCGGTGGAGCAGCCAGTCGTGAATGTCTTCGAGCGTGTCGGCCTCGCGGGGGATGAGCGGTTGCGGGACCGGGGCGGCCCGCACGTCGGCGGGCGGTGGGGGGGTGGCCGGCGGCCCGCCGGCCACCCCCGCGAGCGGCAGCGCCCCTCGCCGGCAGGCGTCGGCTATCACCTGGAGCAACTCCGTCTGCCGCTTGAGCAGTTCGGTCTGCTCCTCCTGGAAGGTGGCGAACTTCTGGGCCAGGAACACGGCCAAATCCCGGAACTCATCCCGCGGGGCCACCGGCGCGGGGGTCAGAGCCAGATGCCCGCTCGACTCGGCCGGCGCGACTTCCACCCGAATATCAACCCCGTTCAACTGCAGCCGAGAGCCGGGCTCGATTCGACCGACACGCACCTGCCGACCTTCCACCCGCACCCCGCCGGGGCCGAGCAGGCTGACCACCCAAGCCGACGCCTCGGTGCGGACGACCGCCGCGTGGAACGGGTCGAGGCGGTCGTCGGCCACTCGCACCTGAGTGGACCGATCGCGGCCGATCACACTCACCGGCCCGCGGAGCGGACACACGACCGGCATGGCCTCGGGCAAGACCAGGACGAGCGGGAGACCCGCCCCGCGGTCGGGCGGGGAGAGCGACGTCGGCGGCGGGTCGGGGAAGAACCGCACGTCGAACTCGCCCACCTGGAGCGTTTGGCCGGGTCGCAGCCACCCCTGCGAAACGAACGCCCCGCCCACCTGAGTCCCCCGGCGGCTGTGCAAGTCGATTACGAACACGTGCCCGTCCACGTTCTGAGCGTACACGTGCCGCTTGCTCACGCTCGGGTCGGACAGCTGGATCGTACACAGCGAGTGGCGGCCCAGAATGACGTACGGGTCCGCCACTCGGGCCGTGACGGCCGCGCCCCCCCCGCGGAGAGCGTACACGACGCTGAGGGGGCCAGTCATCCTGGTCGCGGTGGCAAATTCGGGCGGCGTAGGCATGGGTCGATCCCTGAGCGGGTGAATGTCGGCCGTCCGACCATTTTACCTCACGCCGACACGGGAGGAGAGGGAGTGCGCACACTCAACACGTCCCGTTGCCGATTTCCACCCCGGTCATAGCTCATCTGTACGAACACCCATACGGGTCGAACAATGCGAATCCTGGTCACCGGCGGGGCCGGGTACATCGGCGGTTTCACGGTCCACTGCCTGCTCGCCCGCGGGCACAGCGTGGTCGTGTACGACAACCTGACCGCCGGTCACCGGCAGGCCATCCCGGACGGGTTGCTCACCGTCGGTGATTTGGCCGACGGCGACCGCCTCGATCACCTGATGACGACCGAGCGGGTGGAAGCCGTCGTCCACTTCGCCGCTAGTTGTTACGTCGGCGAGTCGGTGACCGACCCGGCCAAGTACTACCGCAACAACCTGACCAACACCTTCACTCTCCTGGACCGGGTCCGGCAGCACGGGGTGAAGCGGTTCGTATTCTCGAGCACCTGCGCCACCTATGGCGTGCCGGACACGGTCCCCATTCCGGAGAGTCACTCGCAACGACCGGTCAACCCGTACGGGAACACGAAGCTGGCGGTCGAGCGGATGCTCTCCGACTTCGCCCCCGCGTACGGCATCGGGTTCGCCGCCCTCAGGTACTTCAACGCCTCCGGAGCGGCGGCCGACGGCAGTCGCGGGGAAGACCACGACCCGGAGACGCACCTGATCCCGCTCGCCCTCCAGACCGCCCTCGGCCAACGGGGACACCTGGACGTGTTCGGCACCGACTACCCGACGCCGGACGGCACGTGCGTCCGCGACTACATCCACGTCGAGGACCTGGCCGAGGCCCACGCCCTGGCGATCGAGGCGGTGCAACCGGGGGTGGGGCGGTTCTGGAACGTGGGCACCGGGACCGGGAGCAGCGTGCGGGAGGTGATCCGCACGTGCGAGGAGGTCAGCGGGCGGACGGTCGCCGTCAAGGAAGGGCCGCGACGGGCGGGCGACCCGCCGGCACTCGTGGCCACCGGCGACGCCATCCGCCGGGACCTGGGCTGGGCTCCGAAGTACCCCACCCTGCGGTCGATCGTCGAGACCGCCTGGGCGTGGCACAGCCAGCACCCAAACGGGTACGGCGGGTGAGGGAGCGCCTTACGGCGAAGGGTCGGCCTGAAAATTGATGCTCGGGTGCCGGCGGGCCTCCCAAGCTCAATCGCGGCAGTCGAGACCGTGTTCGATTGGCGAGGTGTCGGAGTTGACGGCCAAAGGGTGTTCGATTGGCGAGGTGTCGGAGTTGACCGCCGCGAACGCTCTCGTCTCCGACGACGGCGGGGACGGGACGATCAACTGCTCATCGCACACCGGACAGCTGACGATTCGGCCGCGAGACGTGCCGACCGCGCGGCCGCGGTGGCCACAGGTGGTGCAGCGAAGCGGGACCGACACTGAGCCTGGTGGTGTGGGCACGGCCGGGGCGTCCGTGAGGTGACGGAATGGGGTCGCTGCAACATAGTACAATCTGAGTAACTCGGCCTGCCGTTGGTGGCCTGCGGGACGACGAGCCTGACTCGTCCGTGATCGGGGAACGCACCCAGGCGGGGTATGCGTGCCCCGCCCGCTCGCCGGTCCGCCGTCCGCCCCGCACGGCTCACCCCCGTTGGCCGCGGCCGATGGCGTAGTACGTGAACCCGTGGGCCGCCATCGCCTTCTCGTCGTAGATGTTCCGCCCGTCGAAGATGACCGCGCCCGTCAGCAGCTTCTTCATCACCTCGAAGTCGGGCGTGCGGAACTCCGGCCACTCGGTCACGACCACCAGCCCGTCCGCCCCTTCCAGTGCCCCGTACGGGCGGTCGCAGAAGGTCACGCGGTCGCCGTAAATCTGCTTCACGTTCGCCATCGCCTCGGGGTCGTGCGCCCGCACACTCGCCCCGGCCGCCAGCAGCGCGTCGATGAGTACGAGCGCCGGGGCTTCGCGGATGTCGTCGGTGCGGGGCTTGAACGCCAGCCCCCACACGGCGAGCGTCTTGCCGGCCAGCTCGCCCTTGAAGTGGGCGTGAATCTTGGCGAACAGCACCTGCTTCTGCGCCTCGTTCACGTCGTCCACCGACTGCATCATCCGCATCGGCTGGCCCACCTTGCGACCCATACCGAGGATCGCGCGGATGTCTTTGGGGAAGCATGAACCGCCGTAGCCGGGGCC
>JANNVG010000136.1:0-3718 GCA_031414395.1 Fimbriiglobus sp. | reverse complement strand
CTGGCCCCTCGCTCGCGCGTCGGGCTAACTAACGGGTCGGGTCACGCCACCACCTCTTTCACCACCGTCGCGCCCTTCTCGGCCAGCGGGATCGGCCGGCCGACGTTCGACATGTTCTGCTTCGTGTGGTCGAGGCCCAGCGCGGCGCACGCGGTGGCCATCAGGTCGGCCGTGCTCGTCGGCTTGTCTTCCACCGTGGTGCCGTCCTTGCTCGTCTTGCCGACCGCCTGCCCGCCCTTGATGCCGCCGCCGGCCAGTACCGTCGCCCAGGCGTTCGGGTAGTGGTCGCGGCCTTTGTTCGGGTTGATCTTCGGCGTGCGGCCGAACTCGCCCATCCACACGATCAGCGTGTTGTCCAGCAGCCCGCGGTCTTTCAGGTCAGCCATGAGCGCGGCCCACGCTTTGTCCAGCGTGCCGCACAGCCGCATGACGGCGGTGAAGTTGTCGCCGTGCGTGTCCCAGTTGCCCAGGTTCACTTCGACGAACGGCACGCCCTTCTCGATCAGCCGGCGGGCGAGCAGGCACCCCTGCCCGAACAGGCTGCGGCCGTACTGGTCCCGCACGGCGTCCTTCTCTTGCGACAGGTCGAACACCTTGCCGGCGTCCGACTGCATCAGGCGGGTGGCCCGGTCATACGCCGACGAGTGGGCGGCGGAGATACTGCCGGGGCGGGTGGCGGCGAAGTCGGCGTGCATGCCGCGGAGCAGTTCCATGCGGGCGTCGGCGTGCTCCTTGCTCACGTCCGCCGGGCGGGTCAGGTTCTGCACCTTCAGCGTGGCGTCCACGTCGATCTGCTGGCCCTGCTGCTGGAACACGCCGTCGCCGACCATGAGCGGGGCGTAGTTCGGGCCGAGGAAGCCGGGGCCGAAGGCGTCGTTGTTGAAGAAGCGTTGCGGGGCGATGCTGACGGCGTTCGGCAGCTCCGCCTTCGGGTCGCCCAGCTCCTTCGACAGCAGCCCACCGATGCTCGGAAACTGCACCCCGCCGACGGGCAGGCTGCCGGTCCGCATCAGGTACGTCGCCCGGCTGTGGTCGCCCTCCTTCGTGGACATGCCCCGCAGCACGGCCATGCGGTCGCCGAACTTGGCCATCTCGGGCAGGTGTTCGCCGACCATCAGGCCGGGGGCGTTCGTCTTGATCTCTTTGAATGGCCCGCCGTTGTCGTGGCCGGGCTTCAAGTCCCACAGGTCGATGGTGGCCGGCCCGCCGTTCATCCACAGCAGGATGCACTGCCGCTTCCGTTTCGGGTCGTTCTCGCCGGCTTGCACCAGCCGGTTGAACATGCCGGACACGCCCAGCCCGAGGCCGACGGCGCCGACGCGGAGCAGGTGCCGTCGGTGGAGGTTGTCGAAGGACATGGGTGGGGTTCTCGGTTGGGTGAGTTTGGATCGTGTGTAGCCGCGGAGCGGCGACCGATGTTAGCCAGGGGTGGAGCGAGCATCGCAGATGCGAGTGGAACCCCTGGACCGTGGGAGCCATTTCTCAAGCCCCGGAGGGGCGGCACAACCGGGAATCTGTCGCCCCTCCGGGGCTTGTTCGCATTTCGCAACTGTTCCAGGGGTTCCGTTGCTCGCTGCGCTCGCCGACTCCACCCCTGGCTAACATCGGTCGCCGCTCCGCGGCTCAGGTCCGGCGTCTGTATTGGGTCAATGATTGAACAAAAACTCCGTGCTGTTCAGCAGCACCCAGAACACATCCGCCAGTGCCTTGTTCTTGTCGCCGCTCGGCCCGCCGCGGTCCACGTAGCTGGTGAACTTCTCGCGCTCCTCGGGTGTCGGCTTGCGGGTGAGGGTGGCGTAGAAGAGCGCTTCCACCTTGCCGGCGGAGTCCAGGAACGGGGCGTCGGCGACGGCCGGCAGCACCTCCCCACGGCTGATGCTGGTTTGGTCCGCCACCAGCTTGCCGTTCATCACGGTGAGCGCTTGCAGGATGCTCGTCTGCGTCTCGGTCGGCCGCTGCGGGATCGGGAACAGGGTGCGAAAGGCGAACCGGCTCATGCCGCCGTTGCCGGGGTCGTAGTACTGCTGGTTCGCCTGCGGGTTGACTCGCATCCCCGTGGCGACGACGAAGCTGTCGTAAATCTGGCTGCCGTTCAGCCCCTTCAGGTTCATGCGGGCGAACCGCCGCGGGTCGGCCTGCGTGTCGTCCGTCTGCTTGCTGGTCAGTTGGTAGGCGCGGCTGGCGGTCAGCCCGCGGACGAGCAACTTCAGGTCGTACTCGGCGTCGGCGAACGCGGCGGTCAGTTCGTCGAGCAGCTTCGGGTGGCTGGGCGGGTTGGAGTCGCTCGGCTCGTCAATGGGGTCGAGCAGGCCGATGCCGAAGTACATCTGCCACACGCGGTTCACCATGTTGCGGGCGAACGCCGGGTTCTTCGGGTTCAGGATCCAGTCGGCCAGCTCCTGCCGCGGGGTCTTCGCCTCGCTCCACTTGGGGGCGGTGCCGTCCATGAACCGGGCCACCACCTGCTTGTTCAGGCCGGGGATGACGAGGCGGTTCTTGTCGTGCTGCGGTTCGAGCGGGCCGACGAAGCTGGGGCCGGTGGGCGGCAGCGGGGTGAACTCGGCGAAGAAGGCGGCGAACTGCCAGAACTGCGAGCGAGTGTACGGGGCGAACGGGTGGTCGTGGCACTGGGCGCACTCCAGCTTGGTGCCGAGGAACGCCCGCGTGACCGTCGCCCCCAGGTTCTCCGGCTTCGACTCGAGCGCCTGGTAGAAGAACTGAATGGCTTGCAGGTCGGGGTCGGGGGTCACTTGGGCGTTGAACCCGCCCCGCCCGCGGGCGCCGACGGCCACGTCCGCCGTCAGCGTCTGCCGCACGATCTTGTCGAGCGGCTCGTTCGCCGTCAGCTTCCGCCGCAGGTACTGCTCGTACTGGTCGCCCAGGTACACCTTGAACTGATCCGACACCGTTTCGGGCAGCCACGCGGCCCGCAGGCGGGCGGCGGTGTTGGCCGCGTAGCCGGGCTTGCTGAGCAACAGGACGACCAACTTCGCCCGCTTGTCGGCGGTCGTGTCTTCGGCGAAGGCCCGGACTTCGGCCACCTTCGGGATGCGGCCGAGCACGTCCAGGTACGCCCGCCGGCAGAACTCCTCGTCGTCGGCGAGCGGGGCGGGGGTGATCTTGCGGGCGGCCCAGTCGTCGGCCAGGTGCTTGTCGATGGCGGTGGCGATCCGCCGCACTGCCTTCGGCGTGTCGGACTTACTCGTGCTCAGCGGCTTGTCGTCCGCGCACGCGGCCGAAGTCGCCAGCAGTAACACCAGCCCAACCCAGGAGCCACGCATAGCCGTTCCCCTTCGGGAAGCATTTCTGAGATGACGCCGACCGCCGGCCAGTTTAACACCGGCCGGTACGCCTGTCGAAAGGAATGACGCCGCGGGCGGGAGGGGATTTCACCCATCCACATCTTCGCCGCGACCTGTGGGAGCGTGCCTGTTCGGGGAAGAAACCTACCCCCCGTCCCCCTTCCTGGGAGGAAGGGGGTGTTCAACTTGAGATGCTCAGTGACACTCCGCGAGAGTGGTTGGAGGGCGTGCGCCTTGTACACCCCCTTCCTCCCAGGAAGGGGGACGGGGGGTAGGTTCGGAATTCACCCCTCTCCCTTGGAAGAGGGGGCCGGGGGTGAGGTCCCCGTGCCATACAACACCCCCCCACCCCGGAAACCAACCCGATTAACCCCCCACATAACGCATACCCGCATGTCCACCAAATACCCCAGCCC
>JANNVG010000135.1:0-10736 GCA_031414395.1 Fimbriiglobus sp. | reverse complement strand
CCCCCCCCCCGCCTCCCCCGGTCACTGCGCTGCCACTGCGTCTACTTGCCGCCGATCTTCACGTCCACCGGGTCGGCCCAGAACTTGTGCTCGGCCCCGTAGTACAAGTACACCCGGCTGGCCGGCCCGCGGTACTCGCCGGGCACGTCGGCGATCAGGTCCACGCCGAAGTTCACTTCTTCTTTGTCGCCCAGGCCGTGCCAGTAGAACACCAGCTCGCGGCCCCGCTTCTCCCAGTAGCTCACCGTCGCCCGCTTGCCCTCCGGCTTGTCGGTGAGCAGTTTCAGTTGCTTCATGTCTTCCGGCACCTTCAGCCCGGCGGGGATGCCGACGATGGCCGTCACCATGCCGTTCTGCGTGCCCTTCAGGTTCGTCACCGTCACGTTCAGCCGCACCGTGTCGCCCTCGGCCGCTTCCGTCTTGTTCAGCTTGGTGGCTAGCTTGAGCGGGCAGTCGGGCGAGCTGTTCGGCAGCCGGGTGTTGCACTCCCAGCTCACGGTGCAGGGGTACGCCTGCTTCGCGTCGGTGGTCACGTCCACGCTCAGCTTGCCGTCCTTGAGCAGCTTCTCGGGGTCGGCGATCTCGACCACGATCGGCCCCGGCTGCTTGCTGGTGAACGCCTTCTCGCCCACTTTCGCCCCGCCGACCAGCACGGTGACGGTGCCGTCTTCGGCCGGCCGCTTGTTGCTGCGGGCGTATTCGATGAGCGACTTGAGCGCCAGGATGGTGCTCTGCGTGCTGCCGAAGTCGCCGCTGCCGCTCCGCTTGCCGCCGATCCACTTGCACGCCGAATCGACGTTCGCCCGGTACGTGCCGGCCTCGTTCGCCTTCAGCCAGCCGAGCACGGCGAGCGAAGTGGATTCGATCTCCAGGGCCATGCCGGTGCTGTTGGTCACGCTGGCGGTGGCGCCGGGCAGCTTGCCGTCCTTGTCCTGAATCTTCGCCAGGGCGGTCAGCAGTTGCTCGCCGCCCTTGCGGTCGCCGCGGTTCATCAGGGCGTTCGCCACCAGCCCGAGGAAGTATGGGTCTTTCGTCCGCGTGCCGTCGGTGGCCAGCTTCACCAGCGCGTCCACCTCTTTCGTCAGGTCGCTCTTCTCGGCGGCGATCCGCTCGGCTTCGGTGATGGCCCACACGATGTAGGCGTTGGCGATCTCGGCCGGGGCGTACCCGAAGGTGTCGATGGCCCGCGGGTTCTTCTTGAACCCGCCGTTCCCGTCCTTGCTGCTAATCAGGTACTGCTTGGTCCGCTTGAGCATGTCCTGGTCGACCGGGAAGACGCGGCTCATGTCGGTGAACTGGAGCAGCCCGTAGGCGGTGAGCGACTCGTGCGGCGGGGCCGAGCCGCCGAACCACTCGTACCCCAGGCGGCCGTCCGCGGCCGGCTTCTGGCACTCGAAGCTGGTCAGCTTGGCGTACCCGCGGTCGAGCAGTTCCTTCGCCCGCTTGCTCACCTCCGGCTTGGCCTGGTTCGTCTCGTTCAGGTAGTCCAGCACCAGCACGTTCGGGTAGTTGGTGGTGCTGGTCTGTTCGAAGCAACCGCTCGGCTCGCGGAGCAGCCCTTCCAGCCCGGCCTGCACCTCGCTCAGCGTGTTCGGGTACACGGTCACTTTCATCTTGAGCGTGCCGGGGATGATCATCTGCGGCACCTTCAGCGGGGCGTTCATCTTCGATTCCAGCACGTCCGAAGTCTGCCCGCTGGCGGGGAAGCCGTCGGGCACCACGGTCAGCTTGCGGGTGACGCTGTCGGCGTCGCTGCCCGCCTTGCCGTCGAGCTTCACGCTCAGTTCGCCTTCCAGCTTGTCGGGCACCAGCCGCACCAGCGCCCGCCCGCCGGCGATGCCGTCGAGGGTCATCGTCACCTTGTCGGCGCCCACCACCTTCATGCCGGTCGGGGTGACGGTCACGTCGGCCGTCCGCTTGGCGTCGGTGCCGTTCAGCCCGACGAGCGGCACGTCGAGTTTGTCGGACGAGCCGATCTCTTGCGGCAGCTTCGGGTCGAGTGAGAACGGCTTGCGGACTTCGAGGACACCACTCACGGACCCGATGCGGCCGTCGAGCGAGTGCCCGGCCACCAGCACGCGGTACGGGGCGACGGCATCAGACAGGGTGAACGACACGCTCGCCTTGCCGTCGGCGTTGGTGACGAGCACCGGCTGCCACAGGAGGGTTTCGGTGAAGTCTTCGCGGGCGGCCCCTTCGGCCAGCGGTTGGCGGGCGTGGGCGTATTCGCGGACGACCAGGGGCAGGCTCTGGGGCAGGAACTCGGTGAACAGGCCGACCTGCTCCTGCTCCCTCTGCTTCTTCGCCTTCTCGTCGCCCTTCACGTTCTTGTCCATCAGCTCGTTCAGCCCGTCGTTGCGGCGGTTCATGAAGTCGTTCAACTTCAGCCCGCGGTCCTGAGCCAACTGCTGGCGCTCCCAGCCGAGCCTGTCCTTCCCGGCGTGCGGCATCTCCTCGCCCGCACCCCACCCGCCGCCGAACGGCTCGCCCGGCATTCCGGGGGCGAAGCCGGGGCCGCCACCAGGGAAGGCCGCGCCGGGGGCCGGGCCACCGGGGAACGCGCCACCACCAGGGAACCCGCCGTGCATCCCACCGCCGAATCCGCCACCGCCCGGACGACCGCCGCCGAACCCGCCGCCACCGGGAGGGCCGCCGATGCCCGGCCGACCGGCGGCCCAGTTGCGGGCGTCAGCGGGCTTGGCCTCCGCGTCCACCCACGGTTGAACGGGAGTCGCGACCGGCCGCGGGGCACCCGGAGGAGGGTTGAACTGCGGCTTGCCGTCGGCCTTCTTCTCCCACTCTTTGAACTTGTTGGCCGCGAACTTGTCCTCACCCTGCACTCGCGGGTCATTCGGTGCGAATTCACCTTTCGGCAGCCGCCAGTTGGGGGCTTTATTGCCGGCCACACCGTCGGGGGCACCGACCGCGCCGGCGTCGTCGAACACAACGGTCGCTTCGGTCAGGTTGGCGTCGTACTTGGCGTTCGGGTACTTCTTCTCGGCCACCCCCGCCGTCGCCCGCCAGCCGTCGTTGTCGCGGCCGGTGACGAGGCCGAACACCGACACCACGGCGGCGACGGCCAGCAGGCCCACCGCGGTGCCGACGAGCGCCTTGCCGGCCGTCGTGCCGCGGAACATCCGCAGCCCGAGTGCGACTCCGGCCGCGGCCAGCCCGAGCAGCCCGGCCACCACGAAGCCGAGCACCTTGCGGCGTTGCTCCCAGTTCTGGTCGTAGGGCTTCAGCCGCTCGCTGGTCTGGGCGAACTTGTACATCTTGGCGTCGCGGTCGTCGTCGGCGGTGGTCAGGTCGGCCACCGCCTTCCACACGTCGCCCTGCGCCTTCGACAGTTCGAGCGTGTCCTCGCCGTTCGCCGCGCGGTTGTCCGCCGCCCGCTTGGTCTTCTCGGCCGTCTCCACGCTCAGCATGGCCGCCTCGAACCGCGGGTAGTGCTCGTTGAACACCTTCCGCATGGTCGGCCTCATGCCGGTGGGCAGGGCGGCGTTCGCTGCCGACACGAGCAGGATGCGATCCGCTTCTTCCGCCGGCACGCCCTTGCGGAACTCGGCCGGCGCTTGCTCGGCGAACCGCCGCCAGCCTTGCGTGCCGAGCAGCAGGTCGAGCGCTTCGGCCGCCTTCGGGTGCTTGGTCAGCAGGAAGTCGGCGTGTTCCAGTTCCTCGCCCTTCTTCACCTCGCCGCTCAGCAGGAAGTGCGTGGGCAGCATGCGCTCGGTCTTCTCGTCGGCCATCGTAATCACCGACTGGTTGACCACCGCCGCCCACAGCACGGCCGGCTTCGGCTGCTCCTTCTCGTCGCGGCTCTCCACCGTCAGGTCCACCTTCTCGCCGGGCACGAACGCCCCGCCCGCCCCGCCGGTTCGCTTGGCCGTGTACGACACCTTCAGCGTTTCGCCGGGGGTGCGGTACACCAGCCGCTCGGCCAGCGGGGTCAGGTTCTCGCGGCCCGCTTCACCGTCGGCCGGCAGGTCGAACACGGTCACGCGGGTGACGCCACCCAGCTTCGTGCCGCTCAGGTCGAGTACGGCCTCGGCCGGCTTGTCGGCTTCCAGGGTGAGCTTGGTGTGCGCCACCGAGCGACCGCGGACGTAAGCACCGACCAGCACGCTCCGCTTCGCCCCGACCGACGTGACGGCCACCTTGATCGGCTCGCCGGGGTGCGTCACGCCGGTGGCGATGGTCAGCACCACGCCGGCCTTCTTCGGCTTCGGCAGCGGGTAGCCGCCGTCCGGTTGCAGCAGGCCGAGCGGCTTGGACAGCTTCAGCGTGTACGGCTTGTCGGCTTCGGGGGTGAAGGTGAACACGCCCATGCCCTGATTGGCGCCGGGGTGGTCCGGGTCGGTGAGCGTCTTCACGGTGTTGATGCCGTTCACTTCGGTCGTGCCGAGCAGGAGCGTGCCGACCACGTCGGCCGGCTTGCCGGTGGTGGTGGTCGCCCGCAAATACACGCGGTTCGACACGCCGGCGATCAGGTCGCCGCCTTCGGGGAAGAACTCGACGTTCAGCCGGCGGGTGGTGAGCGGCAGCGGCTTGGTGAACCCCTCGGTCACGCCGCCGACGGTCACGCTCACGCCCAGGCTGGCCTGCTTGATCTCCTCCACGCCCTTCGGCAGGGTGAACTTGAAGTTGGCGATGCCGGCGTCGTCGGTGGCGGTGACGGGCACGTCGAGTGCGACCGCCTTGCCGTCGGCCGTCACCGTCAGCGCGGAGAGGGTGGCCTTCACCGCCCGGCCCTGGTCTTTCACTTCCAGCCGGGCCTGCACTACGTCGCCGGGGCCGTAGCTCTTGCCGTCCCACTCCAGCTTCTTCAGCAGCGTCTCGGGCGTGTACTGGTTGATGACGAACTTGCGGACGGCCAGCGGCTTGCCGGCGTCGGCGGAGATCGTCTCGCCGGTGCGGGTGGGCACCTCGAAGGCGTTCAGGGTGTACTCGCCGCCGGGCAGGTCCACGGGCAGCAGGAAGGCGGAAGAGGCGATGCCGCGGATCGGCTTGCCGTCCGGCCCGAGGGTGGCTTCCACCTTGCCTTCGGCCGTCATCTTGCCGGCGCGGGCCAGCCCGGTGACCTGCGAGCCGGGAATCACCTGACCCGACGGGGCCTTGAGTTCGAACCGCACTTGCACGTCGCGGTCGGGCGGCAGGAAGCGGGTGCGGTCGAGGGTGAGGGTGCGGAAGTAGAGCGTCTCGCCCGGCCGGTACATCGGCTTGTCGGTGGTCAGGAAGGTGGTGAACACCGGCTGGAGGAGCTTCAGGTTCTCGGTCAGTTCGGACTTCGCGCCGAGCTTGTCGGTGGCGGTCATGCTCAGGAACACGTCGCCGCCGGCGGACACCTTCTGCCACGCGGCGGTCGGCACGGTCAGCTTGTACCCCTCGGCCGGGTTGGGGGTGAACTTCTGGCGGAGCAGCTCGTTCCCCTTGTCGTCCTTCACCACCGCTTCGACGTCAATGGGGTTGGGGATGACTCCGCCGTTGGCGTCGGACACGCGGACGAGGTACTCGTTCGGCGCGCCGGGCAGGGCGGTGGCCGGCCCGCGCACGTCCAGCATGAACGGCATCTGGCTGAGCTTCTCCAACTGGGCCTTCTCGGCCGCGATCCACTGCGTCTGCACCTCCTTGAACTCGGTGGCGGCGGCGGCCAAGCGAGTGTCGGCCTGCTTGGTGGCGTCGGCGCGGGCGAGTTGCAGGCGGGCCTCTTCGTCTTTCACCCGCTGCTCGTTCGCCGCGATCAGAGTGTGTTGATCGGCCACCGCTTTCTCGGCGGCTTGTACGGCGGCCAGTTCTTTGTCCACGGCCGAGCGGTTGGCGGCGTAGCCCACCGTGTCGAAGGTGGCGATCAGTGCCCACCCGCCGGCCATCACCAGCACGGACGCGGCCAGGGCGACGGGCACCCACGCCCACGGTGCGGCCACCCGCTTCGCCGGGGTCGCCTTCGCCGTCTCGGTGGCGGCGGTCGGCTGCGCGAAGTTGACGCCCGGGAACGCCGACTTGGCGGCGGTGGCGATCAGCCCGCTCGACTTCGTGGCGAAGGCGGCGCACGCCGGGCAGGTGGCCAAGTGGGCGTCGACGGCGGCGGCGGCGGCCGGGTCGAGCAGGCCGTACATGTGGTCGAGCAGTCGGGAGCGACAGTCGGGGCAAGCGGGCATGGCGGTATCCTTCCCCGCGGCGGGTGGCCGAGGGTGGCAGCCGGCGGACACGCCGGCGAGGGGGTCGGTGGTGGTCGGTCGCGGGCCGGATGCGAGTCCGGGCGGGTCGTCACGGATCCCTCGTTCCCACGCTCCGCGTGGGGACGCCACCCCGGACGCTCCGCGTCCATCGTGTGGCCTGACGCGGAGCGTCGGGAGGGTCGTTCCCACGCGGAGCATGGGAACGAGGGGGTCACACCTCCGGCAGTTCGGCCGGGTCGGCCGGGTTCAGCACGCGGCGGAGCTTGATCAGGGCGGTCCGCATTTGTGTTTTCACGGTGCCCACGGGGGCGTTGCGGATCTCGGCGATCTGCTCGTAGGTCAGGTCGCCGTTCTGCCGCAGCAGGAACACTTCCTTCTCGTCCGGGCGGAGGCCCACGATGGCCTCCCGCAGGCGTTCGACGGCCTCCTGGTCTTCCAGCGCCAGGCCGGGGGCGGGGTCGCGGGCGGTGAGCATGAGTTCCTCCGTCACCATCGGTTTCACTTTGCGGTTCCAGGCGCTCCGCTGCAAATCCTTCGCCGTGTTCAGCCCGACGCGGAAGATCCACGCCCGCAAGTTCTGCACCCCGGCCGTCTCGTGGCGGTGCTTCCAGCACTTGAGGAACGCGTCCTGAGCGGCGTCCAGGGCGTCGTCCCGGTTGCCCAGGACGTACAGCAGGGTGGACAGCAGCTCGTCCCGCAGGCCGTTGAAGGCGACGACAACCGGGTGGTCGGGCGGCGGACCGGCCCCCGCGCGGGGGGACTCGTCGCCGTCCGTTGGCCTCCGCCCGACCGTTCTGGTGCCGCGGTTCGCCATTGGTCCTCACCAGTACCGACGCCGACGCCCGGCCGACGGATTTCGTGAAACCGGACGTGTTACAACTCCGCCCCGGATAGCGTACCAAGTGGCGGGCCGGGCGGGGTCGTGGGAGGAGACCTCACCCCGGCCCTTCGCCCAAACTGTGTCCGTCCCCCCCGTTCGCATTCCGGGTTGTGCCCGCATCCGCCTTCCGATACGCTCACCCTCTCCAACGACGGGGGGTGTGATGGTCGCCATCGAGACGCGACAGGTGACGCGGAGCTTCGGGGACGCCGAGGCCGCGGTGTTCGCCCTGAAGGGCATCGACCTGACCATTCGGGCCGGCGAGAGCGTGGCCATCACCGGCCGCTCGGGGTCGGGCAAGAGCACCCTCCTGCACCTGCTGGCCGGCATCGACACGCCCACGTCCGGGCAGGTGCTCGTCGGCGGGCAAGACCTGGCCACCATGTCCGACGACGCCCGCACCCTCCTCCGCCGCCAGAAAGTGGGCCTCATCTTCCAGTCGTTCAACCTGCTGCCCAACCTGACGGCCGAAGAGAACGTGGCCCTGCCTCTGCGGCTGAACGGCGTGCCGAAGGCGGACGCGCTGAAGCAGGCGGGCGAGCGGATCGAGCAGGTGGGGCTGGGCCCGCGGCGGGGGCACGTGCCGGGCAAGATGTCGGGCGGCGAGCAGCAGCGGATCGCCATCGCCCGCGCGCTCGTCATCCGCCCGACGGTGCTGCTGGCCGACGAGCCGACGGGCAACCTGGACAGCGAGAACGGCAAGGCGGTGATGACCATGCTGTTCGGGCTGGCCACCGACCAGGGGATCACGCTCGTCACCATCACCCACGACCCGCTCGTGGCGGCCGGGGCCGGGCGGACCGTTCACCTGTCGGACGGGCGGATCGAGCGGGACACGACCAACCCCCGCGGGCCGGGATGACGCCATGCAGGTGGGGCCTGTCCCGCCGCCAGCCACCGACGGCCGGGGACGCTGAACTGTAGGGCGGGCGAGACGGGCATAGCCCGGCGACCCCCCGCCACCAGCCACCGACGGCGGGGGTCGTCGGGCTATGCCCGCCTCGCCCGCCTTACGAGGGACGTCCCGCCGTTCAGGTGGGGGTCGAGCCAATCACCGGAGGCACACCCCGTGCTGTTCGACGTGTTCACCCTGCGGGAAGTGCGGGCGCGGCCGGGGCGGACGGCGCTCACCGTGCTCAGTTGCGCCATCGGGGTGGCGATGATCGTGGCCGTCGGCGCCACCTCGGCCGTGTCGGACGCGGGCGTGAAGGGGCTGGTGCGGGCGTCGGCCGGGCGGGCCGACTTCGAGGTCGTCGGGGCGTCCGCCACCACCTTCCCGCAGGCCAGTGTCGAACCGCTCGCCGCCGTGCCCGGCGTGAAGCACCTCGACCCGGTGTTCGAGCGGCCGACCAGCATGTACATCGGCCAGCAGCGGGTGAAGGTGCTGCTGTCGGCGGTGGACCCCGAGCGCGACGCGGTCGTGCGGGGGTACACCATCCGCACCGGCACCTTCCCGACCGCCGACGGGCTGGCCGTGGACGCCGCGTTCGCCGCCCAGATGAAGTTGACCGTGGGCGACGAGGTGAAGGTGCTCGGCCGCGGCGGGCTGGTGAAGAAGAGAGTCACCGGGCTGATCGCGGCGGACAACCCGCTGGCCGCGAAGGGGGCGTTCGCCCTCCTGCCGCTGGCGGACGGGCAGGACCTGCTCGGCAAGCCGGGCGACGTGACCGTGGCGTACGTGGTGCTGGCCGACGGGGCGAACGCCGAGACCGTCCGCCGCGACCTGACCGCCGCCCTGCCGCCCGGCCTGCTGGTCCGCGAGCCGGCCGCCCGCGGCGGGCTGGCGAGCGAGACCCTCCGCAGCTTCGACGAGGGGTTGCGGCTGGCCGGCGGGCTGTCGCTGGCGGTCGCCTTCTTCATCACCCTGAACGCCTTCTTCATGAACGTGGCCGAGCGCCGCCGCCAGCTGGCCGTGCTGCGGGTGGTGGGGGCCACGCGGGCGGTCGTCCGCCGCGCCATCCTGGTCGAAGGGGTGACGCTCGGCGTGGTCGGGTCGGTCCTCGGCGTGCCGCTCGGCTGGCTCACCTCCCTCGCCCTGCTGGCGTCCCTCGAAGTGGTGTTCGACGCCCCGCTGCCGCCGGCCGGCTTCCCCCTCCTGCCGGCGGTCGCGGCCGTGCTCCTCGGCATCGCCACCGCCGCCGTCGCCGCCTACCTGCCGGCCCGCCAGGCCGCGGACGTGTCGCCGAAGGAGGCGCTCACGGCCGTCGAGTCGGAGTCGGGCGACCGCTTCCGCCGCCCCCTCCTGCTCGTCGGCGGGCCGGCCTGGCTGGTCGCCACCGCCGGCGTCGTGGCCGGGCTGTTCGGCCTCCTGCCGGTGTCGCTGCTCGTGCCGGCGTCGCTCGCCTGGCTGATCGCCACCGCCGCCCTCGTCCCCCTCGGGCTGACCCGCCTGACGGCCGTCGCGGTGGCGGTGCTGCGGCCGTTCGGGGCGGTCGAGTCGGAGTTGGCCGGCGGCGTGCTGCTGCACCGCCCCATCCGCACCGGGCTGACCGTCGCCGTGCTGGTGGTGAGCGTGGCCGCGTCGGTGGCGCTGGGCAACTCGGTGCTGAACAACCTGGACCACCTGCGGGGGTACGTGCGGAAGACGGTGGTGGGCGACTACTTCGTGCGGGCGATGATGCCGGACACCGCCACCGCCATGGCCGGCGACCTGCCGACCGGGTACGCCGAGCGGGTGAAGGCGCTGCCCGGCGTGACGGACGTGGTGTCGGTGCGGTTCGTGAGCGCGACGGTGAGCGGGCAGCAGGCGGTCATCATCGTGCGGGACCTGCCGGCCGACGGCCGCGCGCCGGGCGATCTGGCCGACGGCGACCCGGCGACGGTGCGGGCGGCGCTGACGCGGGGCGAGGTGCTGCTCGGCACGCAGTTGGCCTCGCGGCTGAAGAAGAAGACCGGCGACAGCGTCGAGTTGGACACCCCGACCGGGCCGAAGGCGTTCCGCGTGGCCGGCACCGTGACGGAGTATCTGGTCGGCGGGCTGGTGCTGCTGTTCGAGACGGAGACGGCCAAGCGCGAACTGAACGTGGGCGGGTCGGACGTCCTCATGGTGACCACGACGGGGGACGAGCGGGCGGAGGTGGGCCGGCAGTTGGCGGCGATGTCGGCCGAAGACGGTCTGCTGTTCCAGTCGAACCGCGACCTGAACGAGCTGATCGAGAAGCGGCTGCAAGGGCTGGAGGTGAGCGTGAACGCGCTGCTGGCCATCGGCCTGGTCGTCACCGGCCTGGGGGTGGTCAACTGCCTGACCATGAACGTGCTGGAGCAGACGCACGAGATCGGCGTCCTCCGGTCGCTCGGCCTCACCCGCCCGCAGTTGTACCGCATGATCTTCGCCCAGTCGGTCATGATGGGGGTGATGAGCGTGGCCCTCGGCGTGCCCCTCGGCCTGCTCCTGTCGTACCTGATCGACCAGGGGGTGCGGGTGGCCTTCGGCCAGCACATCGAGTTCGCCGTGCGGTTCGGGCTGGTGGGCGTGGTGGTCGGGCTGGTGGCCGTCATGATCGTCGCCGCCACCGCCCTGCCCGCCCGCCGCGCCGCCCGCATCAACCCCATTGAAGCCCTGCGGTATCAGTGATTTTGTAGGGCGGGTCGAGCGGCCGGCGGAACGGTGCGCGATGCGAGGGGGCGGGCCGCGCTCCGGGTGAAGAGACTCGGCCGCGACGCCCCGCCGCGCAAAAGAA
>JANNVG010000134.1:0-8512 GCA_031414395.1 Fimbriiglobus sp. | reverse complement strand
GACGGGGGGTGAGGTCTCTTTCCCACAATGATTATCACCATCGACGGGTACGCCAGTTCGGGGAAGTCGTCCGCCGCCCGCGGGCTGGCCGACGCCCTCGGCTTCGCACTGCTGAACACCGGCGCTATGTACCGCGCGGCGGGGCTGGCGCTGCAAGACGCCGGGTACGACATCGCCACCGAGCCGCCCGACCTGGCCCGCATCACCGAGCTGGTGGCCGACTACTCGTTCGACATGGCCAACGACCGCACCAAACTGAACGGCATCGACTTCACCGACCGCCTCACCTCCCCCGGTGCCGGGGCGGCGGCCAGCCGGGTGGGGCTGTTCGGGCCGGTGCGGGAGCGGCTGAAGGCGGAGCAGCGGCGGATCGCCGCCGGCCGCGACATGATCTGCGAGGGCCGCGACCAGGGGACGGCCGTGTTCCCGGACGCGGCGGTGAAATTCTTCTTCACGGCGAGCGTGGCCGTGCGGGCGCGGCGGCGGTTCTTCGAGCGGGCCACGGGCGACGGGTCGGCCGACCTGTCGGAGATCGCCCGCCGCATCGAGGCCCGCGACCGCCAGGACGAGACCCGCCCGCTCGACCCGCTCAAGAAGGCCGACGACGCCGTACTGATCGACACGTCCGACGTGACCCCCGAGTCCGTCCACGCACACATGATGAAGGTGGTGGGTGAGGTGAGGGGGAGATCGACTGCCCAGTGAGTGGGTGATGGGTGGCGACACCGATTCGTGTCTTCGCCGCGAGCAACGCGAGCGCCAGCCGCTTCCGACGCTCGCGTTGCTCGCGGCGAAGAATCGCTCTCGTTCCCCGCTTGTGTACCCCCGGATGGGGCGAATTCAAACCAGAGGTCGCACCGAATGCCGCACCCGTGGCTGACTTTCGACCCGGTGTACCACGTCAACTACTGGGGCATGTTCTGGGCGAGCACGCTCGGCTGGGGGGCGAGGGCGTACCACCGCGACCACCTGCCGCCGGCCGGCCCCATGCTGCTGGTGTGCAACCACCAGTCGCACATCGACCCGCCGCTAGTGGGCATGTGCGTCGGCCGCCCGTGTACGTACCTGGCCCGGCACAACCTGTTCCAGACACCCGGTCTGGCGTGGCTCATCCGCAAGCTGGGGGCCGTGCCCATCGACCGCGACGCCGGCAAAGACGGCCTGACCGCCGTCCTCAAACTGCTGGCCGAGGGCCGGCGGGTGGTCATGTTCCCGGAGGGCACCCGCACGCCCGACGGCGAGTTGCAGCCGCTCAAGCCGGGCGTGGCCCTGCTGGTGAAGAAGGCCCGCTGCCCGGTGGTGCCGGTGGGCATCACGGGGGCGTTCGACAGTTGGCCGAAGAAGCAGAAGCTGCCGTCGCCCGCCCCGCTCGGCGTGTTCGGGCCGGGGTCGCCGCTCGGGGTGAGCTTCGGCCCGCCGGTGCCGCCGGGGTTTTACGATGCGATGAAACGGGACGAGATCGTGGCCGACCTGACCCGCCGCATCGGGGAGGCGCTGGCCGACGCCCGCGCGCGGCGGGGGTGAGCGGGGCGAGGGCGACGAGCGGGCGCGACAAGCGAACACCCCTGGGGGAGGGGGGGTGTTGTATGGCGAATGGCCCACACCCCCGGCCCTGTCATGGGTCGGGGGGAAGTGGTGACACGGACACGACTCCCCACCCGTCACGCCACGGCCACCATCTTCGGCCGCGGCACCTTCACCGCGTACACGCCGCCGTGCTCGGCCCACAGTTGCGCCGCCGTGCGGTACAGGAAGGCGAACACCTCCGGCCGCGGGTGGTCGTTTACATAGACCCGCACCAGCTCGCCCATGTGCGCGTCGTACTTCTTCTTGCTGCCGGTGTGGAACTGGCACCGCCCGTCGAACCGCCGCAGGTCGCCGTCGAACTGCGGGCTGATGTGGAACAGTTCGTGGAACACCGTCACCAGTTTCTCGTCGAACGGCAAATCCAGGAACCGCGGCAGGCAGAAGGCGACGACATACAGCACCTCGCGGCCGTTCACGAAGTACCGCTGCACCTGATACACCCGCCCGCGGTGGTGGCGGTACAGCGTGCCGCCGGCGAACCGCAGCGGACTGACACGGGCGAGCAGGCCGGTCTTGCCTGCCTTGCCGGGGGTGAACGAGTAGAGCAGGGCGTGCGGGTCGATGTGGGCGAAGGCCGGGCAGCGGGCGACCACGTCGGCGCACAGGGCGGCCATGTGTGCGGAGAAGTTGAACGGACGGGCGGCGGGGGTGCGGTCGCGGCGGGCGGGCGCGACCCACCGCAGGGGCAGCGCGGACCGCCCCTCGCCCCACCGCCGTTCGGCCGACACGCTGCTCGTCATCACACGCCCCGCCCAAAGGGTCCGTACTGTTATCGGTGCCGGACGCTCGCGGGCAACGGGGCGAGTGGCCGGATTCCGGTGGGCCAGCCGCCCACTGTCGCCTTTCGCGGGGCTTGTTAGCCCGACGCGCGAGCGAGGGGCCGGTGACTTCACCGAGGACACGGGAGCGGAACGCCACCGTCACCTCCTGGTCCTCCGCATGAGCCGTTGGCCCCTCGCTCGCGCGTCGGGCTAACAAGACAGGGGGTGAGGTTTCCCCGCCCGGCTCCTACACTTCCCTCTCGCCCCACTCGCCCCCCGCCCCGGTGACTCATGGCCGGCTCGTCCGCCAAGCTGCCGCACACGACGATCCTGCTCGGCCTGCTGCTCGGCGCGGCCCTCGGCACCCTGGCCAATTACGTCACCACCCCCGCCGACCCGCTGCCGGCGGTGGACCGCGCCGCGCTGTCCGTGGTCGTCGGACCGACGGCCGTGCCGCCCGAGCCGGAGCCGGCCGAGTGGGTGCGGTGGACCGTGGACAACGTGTCCAAGCCGGTCGGCGGGCTGTTCATGAACCTACTCTTCCTGCCCATCATCCCGCTCGTGTTCGCGTCGGTCGTCATCGGCGTCACCCGCATTGGGAGCATGGGCAACCTGGGCCGCGTCGGGGGCAAGACCATCGGCTACTTCCTGATTACCACCCTGTTCGCGGCGGTCATCGGGCTGGGGCTGGTGAACCTGATCCGGCCGGGCGACCAACTGCCCAAGGCGCAGCGGGAGCGGCTGAGCGCGAAGTACGGGAAGGAGTCGGCGGACAAGGTGGAGGCGGGCAAGAAGAAGCCGTTCGGCATCGACACGTTCGTCGCCATCATCCCGGCCAACCCGCTCAAGGAGTTCGTGAACAAGGACAACATGCTGGCGGTGATTTTCACCAGCATCCTGGTCGGCATCGCCCTGACGCAGATCGCCCCGGACAAGGCGGCCCGCATTGTGGAGTTCCTGGAAGGCGTGAACCAGGTGGCCGAGTTCATCATCCGGCTGGCGATGAAGTTCGCCCCCGTCGGCGTGTTCATGCTCATGTTCACCACCACCGCGCTGTTCGGCTACCAGTTGCTGCTCGCGCTCCTCGCGTTCGTGCTGACGGTACTCGGCGGGCTGGCGATTCACGCGTTCGTCGTGCTGCCGCTGCTCGTCTGGCTGCTCGGCGGGATGAACCCGATCCAGTTTTACGTGAAGAGCTTCCCGTCGCTGGCCACGGCGTTCAGCACCAGCAGCAGTTCGGCCACACTGCCGACGGCCATCAAGAACGCGACCGACGACCTGGGGGTGCCGCCGACGGTCGCGCAGTTCGTGCTGCCGCTGAGCGCGAGCATGAACCACAACGGCACGGCGCTGTTTGAAAGCGTGGTGGTGCTGTTCCTGGTGCAGGTGTTCGGCGTGCAACTGGACATCGGCCAGCAGGTGCTCGTGCTGGTGCTGTGCGTGCTGACGGCCACCGGCATGGCGGGGGTGCCGGGGGGCAGCCTGCCGCTCATCGGCATGGTGTTGGAAACCGTCACCGCCGGCACCCCGAACCCGGTGCCCGGTGCCGCCATTGCCATCGTGCTGGGCGTGGACCGCCTGCTGGACATGTGCCGGACGACGGTGAACGTGGCCGCCGACCTGACCACCGCCGTGTTCGTCGCCCGCACCGAGAAGGGGCGGGCGGCATGAGAGTTGTCTTCACCTCACCCCTTGTCCCCCTCCCCATGTCATGGAGAGGGAGTGTTTAGGATGGAACCGGGAACGCAGTGACCGGGTGGGTGGTTGGCACCCCACTCACTGCGTTCGGGGTTCCAGTCCACGGGAGACGTTTTCGCCTTGAACACCCCCTCTCCATGACATGGAGTGGGGGACGGGGGGTGAGGTCTCCGAGTCCTACCCCACCCACACGTCCTCGTTCTTCAGCTTCCCCTTCATCGGCTTGCGGTACACGTGGTCCTTGCCGTCCACGATGCCGTGCGCCTTGTCCAGCTTGCCCATGAACAACTCGGCCGGCTGCGGCGACTCCTCCCAGTCGAGAATGTTCTCGCCGCTGCTCGCCTGGATGTACAGCGTGTGGTCGAAGCTCGCCTTCTCCTCCACCTTGCCGTCGTGGATGTGAACCGTCGGCAGGAACAGCTTCTTGGCGCTCTCGCGGGGGAAGTCGAAGGCCATCGGGTGGACCGCCTTCTCCCCCTTCTTCAGTTGGAAGACGGCGAACCCCCAGTCCTTGTACTGCGGCAGCTTGGCCCACACGTCGGCCGGCAGCTTGAACTTGTCGTCCACCCGCTCGAAGTCCTTCTGCGTGGGCACGAACGACGCGATGAAGCTGCCCACCTCCACCACCGCCAGCTTCGGCGGGTCTTTCGCCCCGCTGTTGTCCGCCGGCCCGCGGCTCTTCGGCTCCGGCCACCCCTTCCGCATGTCGGCGAAGAAGTCCTCGTACTTGTCCAGCGCCAGGAACTTGACGGCGTCTTCCTTGCTCGCCTTCGGCGTGGGAATCGGCAGGATCATGGCCAGCTCTTCGGCCGCCTTCACCGTCATCGAGTACACGAGGAACTGCCGCCCGTCTTTGCCCGCCCGCGCGAAGATGTTCGTGTTCGACACTTCGGCCGCCTTCGAGAAACAGCACATCGCCCGCCCTCCGGGGAAAGGGAACGTCGGTATGGTATCCGGGGGACGGCACGGCGGAAGGCGGCTCGTTGCGTGCCGGTGATTCACTCCCCTCCACGTTCGGAAACTCGACCGATGCCAGGGAGGTTGTCATGGCAGAAGAACCGGCGGCCGCAGCCGCGCTCTCACACTTCACCACGATTTCCAACGGCGTGTTCGTGGCGTTTTCCGATGCCCACCCGCACGGCGTCGGCGAGTCGGCGTTCATGGGGCTGAAGGTGTGGGCGAAATCCGCTGAGCACGCGGCGAGGATCACCGCGCACTACAGCGAGCGAGTCGGGTTCCGGATCGCGAGAACGGTCGAGGTTCACCCCTCCCCACCGCTCCGCCCGTGCCGGGAACGACCGGGCGTGTACGACCTCCAGTTCACCCTGTACAACCCGCCGGGCGAATTCGAGCCGAAACCGGAGGTGTGAGCGATTCAGACGGGCACAAAACCCGTCCGTGGGGAAATTCCCACCGCCGCACACCGCGCCTCCGGGCACCTCGTGTCGGAGTTCCCGAATCCCCCGAGGGGTCGCCGTGGCCATGCCCGCCCTCGCTCGCGTTGTCAACACCCTGCGGGCGGCACGTCGCACGCCGGACGTGCCGGACACCGACCCGCAACTGCTCGCCCGGTTCACCAAGTCCGGCGACGAGGCGGCGTTCCGCGCGCTCGTGCGGCGTCACGGTCCGGCGGTGCAGGCCGCGTGCCGGCAAGTGCTGTCCGACCCGGCCGACCAGGACGACGCCTTTCAAGCGGCGTTCGTGGTGCTGTTCCGCCGGGCGAAATCCGCTTCAACCGTTTCGTCGCTCGGCGGGTGGCTGTTCGCGGTGGCGCACCGGGTGGCGGTGCGGTGCCGCACGGATAAATCGCGCCGTTCGGCGCGTGAAGCCGAAGCCGCTCGTCGCACCCGTACCGTTGCCGACGCACCCGATCCGGCCGTCCGCGAGTTGGCCGACCTGCTGCACGCCGAACTGAACGCCCTGCCCGACAAGTACCGCCTGCCGCTGCTCCTGTGCCTCGTGCGCGGGCTGTCGCGGGACGAAGCGGCGGCCGAGCTGGGCAGCACGTTCGAGACGGTGCGGTGGGGCCTGGAGCGCGGGCGGACGCTGCTCGCGCGGCGGCTGGTGAAGCGGGGCGTGGTGCTGTCGGCGACACTGTTGGCGGCGGCGGTGGGAACGTCCGCGGCGACGGGAAGTCCGTCGGCCGACCTGATCGAACTGGCGGTGCGGGCGTGCGGGGCCGCGAGTCCCGCCGTGTCCGTGCTCGCCCACGGAGCCTTCCCCATGTCCACGTTCAAGTGGTCGGTGTTGCCGGCGGTGCTGGTGTTCGGGCTGATCGGCGTCGGCGTCGGGTGGAACTTCGGCCCGTCGCCCGCCACCGCGGACGAGAAGCCGGCGATGAAGGCGGAGAAGCCGGGCGCGAAACCGGACGCCAATCCGGAGAGGCCGACCCGCGTCGGCGGCACCATCACCGGGCCGGACGGCAAGCCGGTGGCCGGGGCCGAGGTGTTCGTCGGGTACTACCGCACGGGCGGCATGTGGTCGCCGGATCGCTCGCAGGCGACCCGCATCGCCACCACCGAGAAGGACGGTACGTTCACCGCCGACGTGCCGAAGGACGCGCCGATTCACTTCTGGGTGTACGCCACCAAGCCGGGCCTGGGCGTGGCGTGGGTGGAACCGGCCTACCCGAAGCCGACGTTCGCCGAGCCGATGAAGCTGACCCTGCGGATGGTCACCGACCAGCCGATCCGCGGGAAGGTGTTGACGGTGGAGGGCAAGCCGGCCGTCGGCGTGACGGTGAACGTGTTCACCCTGATGGACCCGACCGCCCGCGACTTCGACAAGTTCCTGAAGGGGGCGGCGAACGGCGGGTTCGGGCAGGTGGGCCAGTGGGACCACCCGCTGCACCCGCCGGCCGACCTGTTCGCCACCACCACCGACAAGGATGGCGCGTACGAGATGAAAGGCGTGGGGAGTGACCGCATCGTCGGCATGGTGCTGGACGGCAACGGCATCGCCCGCCAGTCCGGTATGGTGCTCACGCGGCCGAACGTGGACGTGACCGCGCTGAACAAGCAGCCGGGCGGCTCGACCATCAAGGGCAAGGGCCGGCACGCCATCTTCTACCCGCCGGACGCCACGCTGGTGGTCGAGCCGGGTTACGCCGTCGAAGGGGTGGTGACGGACAAGAAGACCGGCAAGCCGATTGAGGGTTGCCAGCTCGACATGAACACCGGCTTCTGGGATCGCGTGGTGGCCCGCACCGACAAGGACGGCAAGTACCGATTCGACGGGCTGACGAAGGGCATGGGGCACTCCGTCCACGTCAGCCCGCCGAAGGCGGCCGACGTGTTCCCCACCTGGAGCGACGTGGAGGCCGGCAACGGCTTCCAGACGGTGAAGAAAGACATCGCCCTGTCGCCGGGGGCGGTGTTCGCCGGCAAGGTGATCGACAAGCAGACGAAGGAGTCGGTGGGCGCGTCGTTCCAGATCATCCCTGACATCGACAACGAGTTCGCCAAGAAGCCGGAGTACGAGACGGCCGGCCGCGACATGGTGTGGAAGGGCGGCAGCAGCACGTTCCGCATCGTCACCCTGCCGGGCAAGAGCAAGGTGAACGTGCAGGTGAACCCGACGGGCGTGCTGCACGGCCAGCCGTACCACCCGTACCTGTCCGGGCAGACGCTCACCATCGATTTGAAAGAGAGCGGGAACGCCGAGGTCGTGGTGGAGGTGGAGCGGGGCCGGACGGCGACGGTGAAGGCGGTGGACGCCGACGGCAAACCCGTGGGCGGGATGGTGACGGCCGGGCAGACGAACCACGACTACGGGTACGGCGACGAGTGGCCGGACGTGTACAAACTGCCGGCATCCGACTCCGCGTTCATCGTGTACGGGCTGGCGGCGGGCAAGAAGCGGACGGTCATCGTGATGGTGCCCGACAAGAGACTGGCCGGCGTGCTGAAGGTGGTAGGCGACGACACGGCCGAGGTGAAGCTGCTGCCGGTGCAACCGATCCGCGGCACCTTCACCGACCCCGACGGCACCCCGCTCGCCGGCGTCACCGTGGCCATCGACTACGACGCACGGGTGGAGAGCCTGTTCCGCGAACACGCGACGAAGTGGATGATGTCCGCCGTCACCGACAAGGACGGCACGTTTGAAATCCCGGACGTGATCCCCGGCCTGCCATTCACCTTCGACGCCCGCAAAGGCGACACGTCGTACCGCGGCATGCCGCGGCTGGGCACGAAGACGGTGACGCCCGGCAAGCCGCTGGAGTTGGGCACTCGAAAACTGGAAGAAGCGCGGGATTGAGAACGTGACCTCACCCCCCGGCCCCCTCTCCATGTCATGGAGAGGGGGTGTTCAAGGGGAAACCGTTTCATGTCATCGCCGAGAGAGTGCGAGCGTGCTGTGGCAGATAACAAGAAAACAAGCGGCGATGAACATAAAACAGTTAAACCTTAAAAACCCCACAACAAAAAAAGGAGAGGGGGGCGGGGGGGTGTGTGACAGTGTCA